>DATEFF010000088.1:0-3453 GCA_035280785.1 Saccharimonadales bacterium (SeqCode) | reverse complement strand
ATCACCATCGACGACTATATGAACGCGAAGTACGTGGCGGAACCGCTGCGGCTTTATGACTACTGCCTGATCAACGACGGCGGTGTCGCGATCATCGTACGCCGCGCCGACATGGCGAAGGACCTCAAACAAAAGCCGGTGATGGTGAGCGGATTTGGCTGGTCCGAGGAAAACGTCGATGCCACGCAGCTTCGGCCGCGTCTCAAAGACTTTTACCACACGGCGCATCACGGCGTGGCGCAGCAGATTTACCCGATGGCCGGCGTGACGCCCAAGGACGTCGATGTGTTTGCCACCTACGACAGCTTCAGTGTGCATTTGCTCGCCTCGCTCGAAGGGTTCGGCTTTTGCAAAGAGGGCGAGGGCGGCGCCTTCGTGCAGAACGGCCGCATCGAAATCGGCGGTGAGCTGCCGTGCAACACCAGCGGCGGCATGCTCTCCGAGAGCTATATGCAAAGCTGGAACCACCAGCCCGAATTGGTGCGTCAGTTGCGCGGGGGCTTAGGCGCACGCCAGGTGCAAGGGGCCGAGATCGCGCAGTATGTGCACGATGTCGCGGGCAAGTGCAAAAGCATCATCTATACCAAGGGAGCCTGAATCATGGCCACGCCACGTCCGATCCGCTCGATGGACCCCTATGCCCAGGCGTTCTGGGCTTACACGCAAAAAAAAGAGTTTCGCCTGCAACAATGCAGCGAGTGCCACAAATTTCGCTGGCCGCCGGGGCCGTCGTGCGACCACTGCCTGTCCGATCAATTCGAATGGGCGCTGATGAAGGGCCGCGGCACAGTGCTGTCGTGGACAACCTTTCATCGCGCGTATTTCCCTGAGTACCCCGCCCCACACACGTCGATTGTGCTGGAACTGGACGAAGGGCCGCTGTTCGTTTCTTACCCGGTGGGCATCGACGCCGCGAAACTGCGCGAGGGCATGGTGCTCACGCTACAATGGACCGACGGCGAGGATAAATTCGGTCAATATCATTTGCCCGTGTTCGGGCCCGTGGCCGCGTAGCAGCGCCTAACGCACGTGGCGCAACATGGCGCTATTGCAAACTGTTGAGTTTATCCCGATTAAACGGCATGTGCTTACAGAGCCTGTAAATCCGGTACGACCATGTAGGATCGCTAGGCGTTAGAGGGTGTTTTGAAAATCACGCTGGACCCCGCGCCAACCGCCGTATCATGAGCCGGATCATCGCGAGCTTTAGGAGCGTTTCACTCGTCTGGACCTTGCGTTCGTAATCCTTGCTCAAGCGGCACTGCCGCCCCAGCCAGCCCAGTGTACGTTCGACTATCCAACACCACGGTCTCACGACAAACCCCTGGACGTAGGATGTCGGCTTGATAATCTCCACGCGCCACGCGCCTTCGGCTGCACACCAGGTGGCGAGCGGCTCTCCACTATACGCGCTGTCGGCCCAGATCAGCTCTAAACGGGGTTGCAAGGGTTTGAGCCCGATGAGTAAGCGGCGTGCCCCTGCCTGGTCGGAGGCATTGGCCGGGGTGACGTCGACCGACAGTAACAGCCCCAGCGTATCCACGAGCACATGCCGTTTCCGCCCCTTGCCCTCGTAAGGTTGAAATAATCAGCAGATCCTATCATGTTGAAACTCTCAGGTTGGCGTATACTGGGCCGCACAATAGCGTCAGTGCCTTCAGCCTGAGGAGTAGCTATGCTCCTCCCAATCCTCATTGCCATGGTCGCTGGCTGGCTGCAGCAGCACCAACAACAGGTTATCACCTATCTCCTGGCGGAAAACCGCGTCCTGAAAGCCCAGCTCGGGAGTCACCGGCTGCGCCTGACCGACACGGCACGTCGGCGCCTTACCGCGCTCGCCCATCCGCTCGGGCGGAAACAGCTCAAAGAGGTCGCGACCATCGCCACGCCCGACACCCTCCTGCGTTGGTCCCACCGTCTCATCGCGCAGAAGTTCGATGGAAGTCGGCAGCGCAAACACCCGGGCCGGCCACGCGTGGCCGAGGATGTCGAGCAGCTCGTGATCCGCATGGCGGAGGAGAATGCTACCTGGGGGTATCGCCGTATTCAAGGGGCCCTGGCGAACCTGGGGCATCATATCGACGCGAGCACGGTCCGGAACATCCTGCATCGGCACCATCTGGACCCCGCGCCGCAACGGCGGAAAGGGGGCATGGGCTGGGCGCAGTTCCTCAAGCTGCACTGGGAAGTGCTCGCGGCGACGGACTTCTTCACGGTGGAGGTGGCGACCTGGCCTGGCCTGGTCACCTACTATGTGCTCTTCGTGATGGAGCTGGCCACCCGGCGTGTGCAGATTGCCGGGATCACGCCGCATCCCACCGCGGCCTGCATGCAGCAATGTGCGCGGCAGTTGACCGACCCCCTTCGACGGGTTCCTGCTGGACAAGCAGTATCTGCTCCACGACAAGGATACCAAATTCACGCCGGCCTTCGATGGATTGCTCAAGAGCAGCGGGGTAGAACCGGTCATTCTGCCTCCCCGAAGTCCTAACCTCAACGCCCATTGCGAGAGGTTTGTGCGCTCGATCAAAGAGGAAGCGCTGGGGTGGATGATCTTTATGGGTGAGGCATCGCTGCGTTATGCGTTGACTCAATACCTGGCGCATTCTTATGCCGAGCGCAATCATCAGGGTCTGGCCAATGCGCTGATCGCCCCCGAGTTGGAAGTTGGCGGTCAAGCGGGTCCAGTCAAGCGCCGAGAACGGCTTGGCGGTATGCTGAGCTACTATTATCGCGAGGCGGCTTGAGCTTGGTTAGAGTATCTATAAAACTTCAGATATTTCAGTTAGATAGCGTCGGACGATTATTTCAACAGAACGGGGTCTTGCCAAACGCCGCGGCCCCTTGATAGGCCGGATTCTTCAAGATGCCCCACACAACACTCCGATCCCAGACGGTTTTGCCGGTGCGCGTCAGCTCACCTGCTTGGGTCAGTCGGCGACAGACCTCACCAATCGTCAGGCGGTTGCCGCCGACCCAGGCAAAGACCTGGCGGACCACGCGAGCTTCGTCCGAGACGATCTCATAGCGGGCCTGCCCGCCCCCCGCATACTTCGTCACATAGCGGTACCCATAGGGCGCGCCGCTCAACACATTCACCGCCCCGACATGGGCGGCATGCCGCTTGCCACGCCGGTGCCGTTCGATGATTTTGGCGCGTTCATACTCGGCGATCATGCCCTGTACTTGCAGGAGCAGGTCATCTTCCGGGCTGTGGCCCAAGGCGCGGTTCAAGAAGATGACCTCCACCCCGCCACGGCGGAACTCATCGACCAACAAGACTTGATACGCGTATTTCCGGGCGAGGCGATCCGGCCGACATTCCGCACAGCCTGTGTGAATTTTCTAAAAATTTAGGAGTAAAAATCCTCGTAAGGTTTGCCAAGGAGCCGCAGTACTGTCCGATGTTCGTCGTTGAGATTGAGCACCATGGCCCCTATGCCAGGCCGTTTG
>DATEFF010000087.1:0-4633 GCA_035280785.1 Saccharimonadales bacterium (SeqCode) | reverse complement strand
GTACTTTGCCTCAATACGGAACCAATCGGCCTCACGCTTTACTAGGTCGCGATCTGCTGCCCGAAATGACGTGCCGGTCGAGATAACATACAAAGCTTCCAACAGGTTTGTCTTGCCACTGCCGTTCGGCCCAACGACAATATTCACGCCTGGCTGGAGTTTGATGGCGTGCGTGTCGTAGCTACGGAAGCCTTGAAGCTTTAGGTGTTTGTATGGCATGTGTTTTAAGTATAGCGATCAGAGGCCGGCTTTCCACCCACCATTCACGAGTGGGCGCCGGTTGGCGCACCCTATTAACTCTTCAATGGCATAATAATATGCTTGTAATCGCGCTCACCCTCGGCAGTCGTCAGCACACAAGGCGAGAGCTTACCACTAAAGCTGAACTCAATCTTTGGATTGTCGATACAGCCAAGTGCTTCCATCAAGTAACGCGAGTTCAGTGTCACCTGGCCGTCAGCCGTTACTTCAGCCTCGGCCTCTGATGTGTTTTCGCCCAACTGGGACGCAATCGAGTGGATGCTGAGCTTTTGCTCTTCCTGCACTGCGTTCAACGTCACGCTGCCGCCACTTTCGCGAGCAAATAAGCTGGCGATCTTGGTAATGCGCCCGAACTCATCCTTTGCAAGCTTCACCGAGATGTCTGAACTTGCAGGAATTAGCTGGCGATAATCTGGGAACGAACCGTCAATCAGGCGACTGGTGATTTCGATATCATCAACCAATATACGAACCTGGTTCTCGTCAAAAATCATCGTAATGTCATTGCTGTCATCGTTAATAACGCGAAGCACATCCTGAAGCGTTTGCGCGGGGATGATAGCGTCGATAGTTTGGTCCGTAGGCAGCACCAGACGCTCTGCAAGGCGATATCCGTCCGTAGCTGCGAAGTAGAGCTTACCTTCATGCGTGTGGCAGTACACGCCGGTTAGGACGGGCCGAGTGTCATCGCCGCTTGCAACTAACACAGTCTGCTGGATGGCACGCTTCATTGTTGCAACTGGCACAACAACAGTCTGCTGGGCTGTAATGTCGGGCAGGGCAGGGAATTCATCTGGCGCCATGCCGTGAATTGTCGATTGGTATGTGCCGCTCTTGATATTAAGCTTTGTGCCATCAGCTTCTAGTTCGACGTTTCCCTTCGGTAAAGCACTTATAAACTCACCCATTAGACGAGCTGGCACAGTTATGGCGCCTTCATGTTCGACCTTTCCGCCGATATGTTGTGAAATAGCAATTTCTAAGTTGGTAGCTGCAAGTAGGAGTCGGTTGCCATCAGTCCGAAATAGTATATTGCTCAATATAGGTAGGGGAGTTTTGCCACTTGCAACTCGACCAACTACCTGTAATGCCTTGGAAAGGTTTTCTTGTGTTACGACTAGCTTCATCAGTCTCTCCTTTATTAGTTCTTTCTCTTCTTATGTATATATAACTTAGTAGTAGTAATAGTAGGCTGTGTGCAAACTTGGGATAACTCCATTTTGGCCTCTGTTATTTTCTTCCACATGGCTGTGCAAAACCTGGGACAACGCCTTGTGGATTGTGGGTATTGTTTGCCCAGAATTGTGTGTAACTTTTGCATGTGTTGTTTTTGCGGCAGGGGAGGGTGGATAGTGTGGACGGAATTGCACAGGTTTTTCCAGTTGGTTATCCGCAAGTTGTACACATTTTTTAGACATATAGCTTCTCGCGTATTTCCGTGACCTGTTGGCGGATGATGTAGTCCAGCTTAACTGCCTTCTCAATCTTTTCGACTGAATGGATAGCAGTTGTATGGTCTTTGCGCCCAAGTTCGACAGCAATTTTAGGAAAACTTAAATGCAACTCAGATCGCAATAAATACATCGCAATCTGCCGTGGCACAACAATGTGCTTGTCGCGTTTAGGGCTTACGATGTCGCTCGCATCAATTTGAAAATGTTTCGCAGTTTTATCGATGACTTGTTTGGCCGTAATGTGGTGTGGTCTAGTCGCCCGGACATTCCCGAGGAGCCCAGAGGCGGTTTGTACATCAGGTTTAACACCTCTCATCTCACAAAAAGCGAGGAGTTGGTTGAGTGCGCCTTCAAGTTCGCGAATGTTAGTTTGCACGTGAGATGCAATGTATTCGACGGTTTCGCGGTCCAGTGTAATGTCACTTTGATTGGCTTTTGTTTGCAAAATTGCGCACCGAGTCTCAAAATCTGGCATTTGAATGTCGATGGTCATGCCCCATTCAAAGCGAGATCGGAGCCGTTCTTCTAATGTTGGGATAGATTTTGGCGGCTTGTCGGAGCTAATGATGATCTGCTTATTTGTCTGGTGAAGCGCATTAAATGTATGGAAGAATTCTTCCTGCGTCTTTTCTTTACCAGCAATAAACTGCATGTCGTCGATAATCAGTACGTCGACATTGCGATATCTGTCAGCAAAGCCCTTCTTCTTAAAGCGAATGCTATCCAGGAACTCATTTACAAATGTCTCACTCGAGATGTAAAGAATGGTCGCATCGGGGTCATTGGCAACAATACCATTACCAACGGCTTGTATAAGGTGTGTCTTGCCCAAGCCCACACCCCCGTATAAGAAGAGGGGATTGTACTTTGTACCAGGGTTATTGGCCACAGCAATGCAGGCAGTGTAGGCGAGTTCGTTGCTCGAGCCAACAATAAAAGTATCAAATGTGTACTTAGGATTTAGGCCATTACCAGAGGTAGCGGAGCGGGAAGCACTCACCTTCGGCTGTTGCATAGCTATTTGTTGTGCGACATTGGTTTTTTTGACAATGTCCGCTATCTTCTTCTTGTTTGCCGACTGAATAGCATAAGTAATTTGCCGAACCTCGACGCCATTTTTAGCGAGCGTTTCACTGATTTGGCTGCTAAATTTGACCTCAAGCTGTTGCTTGGCAAAGATATTTGGCACAGCAATCACAATATTGCCGCCCTCGTTCTCGAGGAGCTCAGTGTTTTTAAACCACGTCACAAAGCTCGCTCTTGATACGGTAAGTTCAATTTCCCCCAAAACAGTCTGCCACAAAGCGCTACTCATACCCTTCGCAATGATTCCCCTCGCTCACAAAAACTTAACTCAGTACTTCCAATCATAGCGAACGAAGTGGGTTTTCCACAAGCACGAAACGTGCGGCTTGTTTGTTTGTCAACTGAGTGTCGATTTATGCACAATTTATTGGCACCTCTGTAAAACTGTGGAAAAGTGCTTGCTATTTGTGGAAAATTTTGGCAGAATATGGTGAGCAACAACCGAAGGATATAGTTACGCATGCCAAAACGAACACATCAGCCACACACCCGTAAGCGTGCTCGCACGCACGGTTTTCGTGCACGTATGGCCACCAAGGCCGGCCGCCTCGTTATGAAGGCTCGCCGACTGAAGGGTCGTAAGAAGCTGAGCGCTTAGCGCCAAGCACGTCAGTCTAACAATCACCTACATATGTATGGTGGTTGTTTTACTAAGTTAAGAGATACAATAGAAATATGATTGCAGGGCGTTTCCGCTTTCACGGCTATGGTAGCCTGAAATTTCTGTACCACAAGGGTGAGACACATCGTTCTCGCTCTGTTTCGCTGCGAGTTGTAAACAACCCACGCCGCGAAGAGAGCCGAGTTGCGGTTGTCGTAACCAAGAAGGTCCAGAAGGCGGCGCCCCGTCGCAACCGAATCCGCCGACGCGTATACGAAATTGTGCGAACCAACTGGGAGCACATTAAACCGGGTCACGATATTCTCATCAGTATCTACGATCCGCAGGCTGGAGTTATGCCATACGACGAGCTAGAACAAACTGTCGTAGGTGTCCTCAAGCAAGCTGGCGTCTGGCAAGATTCTCAGGTTGACGACGACGCACGTTAACCCCATAGCATCTATGCTATACTCAGGAAAGTTATGAGTTTATTTGACGTAATTTTAGTACAGCCGATTTTTAACATTCTCGTATTCATTTACGGGGTAATTCCAGGTCACGACTTTGGCGTGGCGTTGATCCTATTCACTATCTTGATTCGCATTCTGATGTGGCCGCTCATTAAGAAGCAGCTGCACCAGACAAAGCTGATGCGCAAACTTCAGCCAGAGCTCCAACGCATCAAGAAGAAAACTGCGGGCAACAAGCAACTCGAAGCCCAGCTGATGATGGAACTCTACCGCGAACGCGGCGTAAACCCGTTTAGCTCTATTGGTATGTTGCTTTTGCAGCTGCCGGTCTTCATTGCCCTGTATGGCGTGGTTAACCTGATTACCACTAACAACGCCAACATTCCTAAGTACACCTATGACTTTTTGCAGAGCATTCCGTTTATTAAGGACTTAGCTGCTAACCCGCAACACTTTAATGACTCGTTGTTTGGCGTCATTGACCTCAGCCATCACGCGCTGGGCAACGGTGTATACTGGCCAATCTTGATCTTGGCTGTTGTTGCAGCAGGACTACAGTTTATCCAGTCTAAGCAGCTGTTGCCTCAAGTTAAGGACGGCCGTAAGCTTCGCGACGTGCTGAAGGAGCAGGCATCAGGCAAATCTGTTGATCAGTCTGAAATGAGCGCGATTATGAGTAGCCGCATGGTGTACCTCTTCCCGGTTCTAACATTCTTTATATCGATCTACCTGGCTGGCGCACTTGTACTTTACCTGGCAAC
>DATEFF010000086.1:0-7813 GCA_035280785.1 Saccharimonadales bacterium (SeqCode) | reverse complement strand
ATGACCTAACACCCGAGCTAGCCGATAAGGTTATTGCGAACTACGTCGCCGAGACCAAACAGATCTACTTCGACCGCAGCGCATTACCTCCGCAGGCCCCGAAGCTCTTCGTCCAAACAACCAAGGACGTCGACTTCCCGGTTAGCCTCCAGGAAGCCATGGCACGCAACCTAGGCGCCACCAAGACGGCCATGGTCGAAAGCGGCCACCTACCAATGCTTGCCAAGCCAAACGAACTTGCTGAGCACCTTAATCAATTCTGCGCCGAACTGAAGTAACCAAACGAGCCAGATGCCGCACACTCGCGGCGTCTGGTAAAATGGTCGTATGGCCACAAAACAAATCTCTGGCGGCACTGTCCACAAAATGCCCAACGACCTGCGCAAGGCGCTCCTGGCCGACGCTAAGGTACTAGTGCTTTGGGAAGATATCACGCCGCTGGCCCGCAATGAATTTATCTGCTGGGTTGAAAACGCCAAGCAAATCGAAACCCGCGCCCGTCGAGTCCGCCGAACCTGCGAGGAACTCCTCGAAGGCAAACGCCGCCCATGCTGCTGGGTCGGCTGCATCCACCGCCCCGACAAAGAAATCAGCCCATCAGCAAAATGGGCGATTAGTAAGCGTAAAGCCTAGGCTGCATCGATAGGATTAATGCGGCGGCCCTCTAGGTTGGGGTCACCCTCGCCAGACTCAATAAGTCGTTTGAGGCTATGCTGAGCGTATTCAGTCCAAGCCGGTGCACAGGCGCCGTAGCATTCAACGTGCGGCGTCAAGCCTTCGTGCGTAAAGGTGAGTCGAGTTTTGTCACCTTCTCGCGAAATCTCAAAAACCACCTTTGTGCCAGTCCACTCGTCGTGCTGCTTAATGAATGTCATATTGCTCTCGGTCACGAGCCAAACAACGCGCTCGTTCGGGATGACTTCAACAAGCTTTTGGCGCGAATAGTGCACCCCCTTTACCTCAAAGACAAACTCGTCATTAAGTTTTTCGGATTCACCGGTTATATTTCTGGACCACCAACCACGGACGTTTGTGACCGCGCGGAACACTTCCTCTGGGGTCTGATCGACCAAAAAAGTAGTGCTGAAATTTGATTGTTCTTTTGGCATATTGCTCCTTGTGAGCGTAACTATATACAAAGTAGTTTCATTTTGCAATCACTTTGTATATAATAAAGTTATGAAAAAGCGAACTTCCACAACATGCCCTGTGGTTTTTACCGTCGACATACTCGGCGACAACTGGACGTTGGTAATCCTGCGCGACCTGTTACTCAACGGCAAATCACATTTCCGTGAGTTCTTGGCGTCGGACGAAAAAATCGCCAGCAACATCCTAAGCAACCGGCTAGAGGGGATGATAGCTGCCGGCTTAATTACCAAACAAGCCGACGAGCGCAACAAGAGTGCCGCCATATACCGTCCAACTCAAAAAACACTCGACCTCTTGCCGATGCTATTCGAACTTATCAAATGGGGCGTGAAGTACAACCCAAACATCGACTTGAGCGACCCTGGCCTTCAGCTCCTGCTGCGCGACCAAGACACCCTGCATCGTCAGGTTCTTGCCCAGTTTGAAACTTAGTCTTGGTTCACCACGGGCAAAGCTTCGACCGGCATCTGCAAGGCGCGAGCCAAGCGCTCAATCTGCTGAAATTTACAGTATTTAATTGGCTGATCATTATGGTCGTAAATACGATAGTAGTAGGGGAATTCAACCGTTTCACCCCTGAAGTTTTGAGCTGACGTGGGCTGGTTGATGCGCTTGATAATCCAGCCAGGAGGCTGGTCATCTAAAATGCGCTTTATCTTGGCGTAGTGGTTAAATGCCATGCAACTATTATAAGTAGATTTGTTATTTATGCTAAAACATTGTAAAATCACCAAGTCCAACCGGACAGGCAAGAGCGCAACAGCACGGGGTGAAATATGGTTGTCTACTTCGATATTATTCGGGGTTTACCCTCGCCACTGGCCATCGGTGCCACCGAGATGTACTTCTCGCAGGCAGGCGGTGGCGGCAGGGTAGGTTACTCGCACCCGACGTCCCGACGCAACATCGTCATGATCGATCACGGTGCGGTCGCTGGGCTGTTCCGAGCACACCTCCAGCGCATCGGCGCGCAGTGGACGGAGTCGCCCAGGGCGCCGCAAGGCATCACCGTTCACACCATCGACGTACCAACTGTCGAGGAGGTGAAGGCCATGCTGGCGGCGGCGCACGAGCACTACCAGGCTGCACTCCACAGGCTGGTCATGCAGGTGCTCGCCGAAGGACGCCCTCGCAGGCGCCGCAGGTGGCGGCGATGACGCCGCACATGCTGTAACCGGAAGGGGCGGAGATCATTTCCTCCGCCCCACGGTACGCTCTTGCCTTATTAATTGCCCTTATTTTTCTCTTGTCTCAAGAGGAGCACAACACCCAGGCTAATAATCCCCACGCCCAGAAGTGCAAGTACAAAGAACTGGAATTCACGCAGCTGGTAAAGGACCGAACCAACTGCAACACTAAGGCCCCACCAACTGATGAGTGGGTAGCGCGCCCACAAGCCAAACAGCAGAATTGCCACGCTCTCGAAGAGCAATAGGAGCCCGTAGCCGTTATCGCCACCAAGAGCCTCGAGGGCAAGCGGGACGGTCAAGACTGACAACGCAGTTATAACAAGAGCGTGTCGATCGGCGAGCCGGTCTTCCACGTGCGCCCACAATGCGAGTACCGCAAAGTACGCCGCCCAGATGTGACTGTATACTTGGAATTCTTCGACACCAAACTTATGCAGGGCGAGTTGCAGGGCAATAACCGCCACTGCACCGGCAGCGTATTGGCCAAAGCGCTCGCGGCGTATGTAGGCTTCGTAGCCGGTCAGCGCGCCCGCGACAGTCAGGCAGCCAATCGTCTCCCACGTCACTTCAGCACCAAAGAGGGGAATTGGTGCAGCCAGATACAACGTCGCCAGGCCAGACACCAGCCACGCCTCACCATATGCCGGCTCAGTCTTCAGTGAAGCGCTCAGCTTGCCGGCAATGTAGTAGGCGATACCCAGCAAACCAAACATGATAGTAGCCACGCCGCCCCACTGACTGTCCTGTAGGACAAGCCAGAATCCCATCGACACAGCGCCGAGCAGGGCAGCAGCGTAAATAGCCTGAGGCAATCGCTCGTAGTAAACCATCGCCAAAACAACGGCGCCAACAATCAACGACGTCGTCATTCCCAGCCATGCGGGGCCCGCAATACCAATTGACCACGCCGCCACAAGCGCCGCGACGTATGTGACCATCGTAAGGTCGTTAAACTGCCATTTCTTGAGGTAACGACCTGCCAGCATCAAGGCGACCGCTAGGCCGGCGTAAACCAAAACAACAGTGAGCTTTGGCCAATCCGGCTCAAACACCAAGAAGCCTAAAACTGAAGGCAGAATCAACAAGCCAACCAACGCAAGCGACATGTGCAGCCGATCGCGCTGCCAAAAGGCAAGCAGGCCAGACAACGCGGTGTTGAGCGCCAAAACCCACACGTACGTGGCCCATTCGCCACTAAAGAGAGGGATCGTCGCAATTGTCGACACGCCGAGACCAAGCCCCGATACAACCACCGCCGATTGTCGCCACGAATCGTGAGACTTCTGGAGTTTGAGCGTCGCAACAAACTGCGCAATCACTACTGTAGTAAGCGCGTACGACACCCAAACACCATCTAGCACGTCAACCGCAATAAGCAGCAGACCGAGAGGAACAAGAAGATAACCGAGCGCAAAATAACTCTGCTGAAGGTCAGGCTTAACCTCACGCCACAACGCCAAAGCGTAGAACGCCGCAGCCAATAGGGCAGTAATACCCTGATGCGTCAGGCTCACTTCGCCCTGACCCAAAAAGATCGTGGCAATCAACGCAACCGGCACCATAACAGAAGCGCTGACAGATAGGGGAGCCTCAACTTCAGCCCATGGCTTCCAAAATTTCACAGCCGCAACATATATCATCGCCAGCAGTATCGCCGCCCAGCCAAAGAAGTACACGGGCGCGTCAACAACAGATACAATCGACAACCACAGAGACACGCACATAAAGACCGACAGATAACCCATCAGACTCTGGCGGATCTGCCACAGCGCCACGCCATAGAGGACAAGCGACACCAGCGACGTCACAAACCAAATCGTCGCTCCTGATGCCTCACTCGAAAGGTAATAATACGCCGCCACGCCAGTCAGCGGCAGGCACACCAGGCCGATGGCTGTCAGCGCAATTGCAGCTGGACGCAGCCGAGGGAGAGCGCCATACATTGCCAGCCCGGCCGCATAAAATGTGAGCGCCATAACCAAAACTGCAAATGTCTTCACACCGCCGCTAAAGTCAGACAGCCCCACAAACAAACCCACGCCAGATATAACCAAAAAAGCACCAAAGTAGAGGAGGACACTGACGTTGTCGATCTCTTTGCTCTTTGCTACCTGCGACTTGCCTTCCTCGGCAGTCCCGGCGGCAGCCGGCTCGGAGTCAAAGAGCGACTCTGGCTTACTGTCCTCAGCGACGACCTTTGCGTTGCCGCCATATAGCTCAGGGTTGGTGACCTGCAATGCTGCCCGGCGAATTCCGTCAGCCAAGCTAGATTTCTCAGCTTGCGCAGATGCCTCTAGCTGCAAACCGATGCGTCGCCGCAGCTCAGCCTCCGAGCTACCCTCACGATTATTTTTGCGTAGGGCTAGCCCAACCGCGAGGCCAATGATGATACCCAGCACAAATTCCATGGAGATCTCCGATCAATATATCCGTATCATAGCACAGGCTCCTCTAAGCCTGAGCGGGACCGAACCTCTTGAGTGAACGTTCGCGCGCTTTTGCGGCTTCGACGTCGCGGTCCTTGGGGTCAGCGTCTGTGACCAAATCTTCTAGCAGGTGTCGCGCAGCGTGGGCGATCTCTTCGACACCCTTGTTAAACACCGCCTCGTTAGCATGCGATGGGTGATGATAGCCGGAGATCTTGCGGACGAATTGCAGCGCAGCAGCGCGAACTTCGTCGTCAGTTGCTTCAGGCTCGAAATTAAATAGGGGTTTGATGTTGCGACACATAGCGTTGCTCCTTAACGTCCTTATTATAGTAGAATAGGGTCATGAATACGGCAGAAGCAGCGCAACCGACTTTTCGCTTTGACGAGCGACTCATACAAACCATCGTGGATCGCATTCCGCCGGACGCTCGGGGGCATTACCCGGACCACTTGTTCCAGCCGCAGCGCATAGAAATCGCGCGCGAGCTGGTGCTAAAGGAATACTACAAGCTCTTCCCAATGCTAGAGGCTGCCAACTTTGACCAAGTCAGCTCGAGCATTTTGTACTGGCTGCACGGTGCAGGCTACGAGCTGGCGCCTGTCTGTGACTTCTGGAACTACATTGACGGTACAATGCTGACACTCAAACTCAAAGATGTTGTACCGCAGGTGACATCGGCCAATATCGACTGGCAGCTCGAGGCGCTGGACCCACACCGTCTCCAGCTCGACACACCTGTCGGCAACTTGGCCGAACACGGTCAGCCACCATACAACTACGAATTCATTAACCAGCGCATCCTGCAAAACGCCCAGCAGATGGTCATTAACCGCCGTATCTCGGACGAGAAGTCGAGCGACACGGTTGTCTCACGCGACCATTACCCAGTCTTGGTTCGCCGCGACCCAGACGGCTCGCTCCACCTACTAGACGGCAACCGTCGCACGCTGCGAGCACTCTTGTACGGTCGTCCAACTATCGACGCATGGGTCGGAACGGTGAGGGCAGAGCCACGACTGGTGGACCACTGGGTCAACACCGGCCTCCTACGACGCCTCCTGAGTGAATATGCCGAGGCACCAACTCCGGAGGTTAAGGCGTCGGTACAGTCACAGCTGCAAATTATTTTGAATAGCTCGAGTATCGCTCGCTATAACTTCCAGACGCGCTGCTTGCCGCACTATCCGTTCGCAGCAGAGCTCATACAGCAATAAACAAAGAACGCAGCCGAGAATCGACTGCGTTTTGACTTGGTTTCACTATTTACATATGGCCAAGGTAAAGAAGGTCCACCGATTGACCTGTATGCCGGCTCGCGTTACAGCTGAGCGACGACGTACAGACCGAGAGCGGCTACTACCAACACCACCAATGCCCAAAACCTGGCATGGCTCAGGGTAGCCGTGTCTTGTTCTAGTTCCAATTCCTCCTGGTCCACACCCTGATTATATCAGAACATTCTTAGTAAGTAAGCAGAAATGCTCGCCAGGCTATGGTGCGGAGATTTTTGCCCCGGTTGCCGCCTGCTGGAAGGTTGAGTAGGCAGGCTTCTTGCTGTCGTCGGCACGTACAAGGCCAAAAAAGTTTTCGTTGGTGTCGTGAGTTGTGCCGGCGTCTTTGTACGAGTAGTACATGAACGGACCGACCCAGTCGTAACTCTTGTAGAGGTCGACTGCGTCCGCCAGGAGCTTAGCCTGCAAACGTTCGTCTACAACAAAGGGATGTTCCTCTAGGCGAGGATTCTCGATGGTCGATACAGGGCCAGGGCCACCAGTAGGCGCGCCAATCTCGGTGATCCAAATCTTCTTGTTGCCGTCGCCGTTCTTTATCATCAGACCACGTAGGCCAGCCTTGTCGTCAGACATCTGAGTCCAGGCGTGATATGGTGTCGACTTTGGACTGATAGGGAAGGTATACGGGTGGTGCGCGACAGCGTCGAATGAACCCTTACCACCGGCACGGTACACGCCAGCCAAGAAGTCAATTGGTGCATAGGCGGGACCCTCTGTCTCTTGCGGAGACAAGCCGGCCGTAATAATGTACGCCTCTTTGTCCTCGGCACGCAGAGCCTTGGCTGTTGCTTGTAGTAGGCGAGTGTAGTCAGTCGGGTTGGCGGCTGGCTGCCAGAATTGCGGATTGTTTGGCTCGTTCCAGATTTCCCAGTAGTGAAGGCCACGATTCTTGTAGCGGTTGGCTACGGTGCGAGCGAATTGCGCGAACTGATCGTTGTTGGCTGGGCGGCATTTGTCGGTGTCCTTACAGGCCGAAGAACGTGCCCATTCAGGAGTGTAGTCCAAGATGCCCAGGATATAGAGTTTGTGCTTCTGCGCAGCCAGCACGAGCTTGTCGTAGACGCCCCAGTTATATGTCTTGGCGTTGTCTGGCTGGATGTTAGCCCAGTTAAAGTCAAAGCGCACCCACTTGGCGCCGCTAGCCGCGATACCGGCCATGCGCTGGTCCAGCTGTTCGGCGTTCAGGTCACCCAAAGAGCCGCCAGCCGCGATGCCATAGCTATGTCCGAGGTCATCCTTTGTCGGAATAACCGCTGGAGTTGCCCCAAGGTCTGGGCTGTTGCCACCAGGCAAAATATTAGTTGTTGATGAGTACACAAAGTACAGCGCCCCGCACACAACCGTCAGGGTGGTTGCAATAACCAGCCAGAGCGGAAGTTTGCGCTGTTTAGGAAGTTGCAGGCCTTGTTCGACGCTGCGATTTTTGAATGCGATGATGTGGTGGTATGGATTACGTATAGAAGGCATCTCTTTTGAATATTCCATAGCCTTGTTAGCCTATCACACTTATGTCTTCAGGGGTACTTGTCAAAGCTAACAGATATGGCATACTTAAATCAAATACTCTGTTAAAATAGCAATAATAGCACACCATGACTAAGATCAAGCTGAAAATCAAACACGCCCTGTCGCGCGCGCTCCATATATATGCAGACCGCCGCATTGGAGCTACAGAGGCCGAGAAGCGATGCTACAAGACATCGGACTCGGTTTTGCTGACGTTTGACGACTACGGCACGGCCGAGGAAG
>DATEFF010000085.1:0-10721 GCA_035280785.1 Saccharimonadales bacterium (SeqCode) | reverse complement strand
TTGGCTTTAGTTGGGGCAGCAAGTTCTCGTGCAGGCCCCACAGTTTTAGCAGATCCTCGTCCCAGTTTAGGGTTTGCAGGTTAAATAATTGCGTACTTGCGGCATTCGCCCTATCGGTCAGGTGCGGCTGGCCCTCCAGCAAGTTATACATCAGCCAGCTGTCCAGCGTGCCCATAACGGCACCCATTGTGTTGGTTCGATTTGTGAGCCAGTGCATTTTGGGGGCTGCAAAGGTTGGGTTAATGCTTAGGCCGGTTCGCTCGCGCACAATCGCCCGATGCGCCTCGGTATGCGACACGTCGCGGCAATGTTCGTAGGTTCGCGCATCCCGCCAATTAATCAGCGGATACAGCGGTTGGCTATCTTGCGGATTCCAGGCAATTGCCGACCCACGCTCAGTCGCTAGGCCAACAGCCACAACGGTGCCAGTCCGTGATTCGTAGGCTTCACGTAAAGCGACTTTGGCAGCTTCAACAACCTCAAACGGGTCTTGCTCGGCCCAGCCTGGCGTTGGCTGGGCTGTTTGAAATGTGCGCTCGGCAACGGCAGCAACCTCCCCAGATGGGTCGACGACCGAGGCTCGCGCAAGCCCATCGCCAACTCGCAAAACCAGAACTTGCTGCGTATTAGGATTCGAGGAACTGCTGGAGTGCATGCGGGTCCTCGTATTCGTAAATCATCTTGTGCATCAGATGCATCAGCGGATACTCCTCGAGCTTAATGATGTGCGGAAGTTCTTTCAGCGCGTTTAGGCCCTCAGTATTCACCTTGCCGTCAGCAATCCCTTCGGCAATACTGCGCCCCAAACGATAGTTAAACGAGTTACCACTGACCGCAGCCAGCAGGTCGCCCAGCCCAGCCAGGCCTTCGGCGGTCTCTGGTTTGGCGCCCACGTCCTTCATAATGCGTTTCATCTCGCGCAGAATCATCACGGCCATGCGTCCGCGTGCATTCGCACCCAGGTCCAGCCCGTCGCTCATACCAAATGCCATTGCATACGGGTTACGCAACACGCCGCTTACCGCGACACCCCGAATGTCTGAGGATAGCTCCAGAAACACGCGCGCCCTGGCAAACATCTCGCGTACCGGCGCGGCATACTCTGGGTCAGAGAGTGTCATGACGCCAGTCACCATCGTGTGCGCGATAAGCTCACTCGCTAGCATTGGCCCGTAGATCAAACCGTACGGTGTGCCCTTCGGCAAGGTCTCGGCCAGGACTTGATCCATCGTCTTGAAGCCGCCTTCGACTCCCTTACTCAGCGACAGAACAAGCGGCGGGTTATCAGGCTTGGTGTGCTTGGCAATCTCGCGCAACACCTCTCGGTTCGCGTTTGATGGAACACATATGAGCAGCAGCTGGCAAGCGTCGACAACGTCACTAATACTTGCTGTCGTCGTGTGCTCGTCCCTCTGGTCGTAATACAACACCTGCGATCCTGCTTTTTCTAGTACGTGGCCCAATGCTTGTCCTAATTCGCCAGCACCGATAACGCCGATTTGTGTCGTATTCATGTCGCTTCCCCAAGGTTATCTGAATTATCTATATTCATAATGCCACAGATACGTAGCACATGCGACCAATAAAATATCTCATAGTGGACGTCAGCGGACCGCGCTACTATAAGGCTGCCATTAATGCCAAGGAGGTAGATGTGGCAAGCAATAATCAAAATCCCGGCCGTGGCTGGCACGGCGACTCAAAGGGTCACGCCAAAGCTGGTTCGCTCAGCACCGGCAAGTTCAAAAAGAACGACCGTCGGACCAAAGTTGCCGCTCAGGCTGGCGGCGTCGCGAGCCCGGGCAAGTTCATGCCTGGCAGCGAGCGAGCCAAAGCAGCCGGACGAAAGGGCGGCTCAAAATAGACAGCACCCTCCATACCCACCATTAAAATCGGCGACCGTGATTGGTCGCCGATTTGTGTTTTAGGCAGTTGCTTCGGTGTCTGGGTCAGACTTGGACTTGCCACAGATTGGGCAGGCTTCTTCTGATTCAGCTTCGGCCAAGAAGAGTTCTGAGGCCTTCCACCAAGGTTCGACGTCGTGGTAGCCAACCCAGTCGGCTGCTTCGCGCAGCGCCCAACCAAGCCAGCCGTATATTCGCACGCTCCCCCACAGCACAGCAGCCCAGCGTTCGCCGGCCGGGAAGACGTAGATTGGCTTCTTTGGTCGATAGACTTTTGGCACGCCACCGTCGCCGAGGCGCTTGAGGTTCTCTGCCAAGAAAACTGCGTCGTGCAGCGCAGTCTGGGCCATGCCGCTGTATTCGGTAATAGCGTTGTCGCCGATGACATAAATGTTCTCGGCGGGCTCGCCCTTAGCACGGAGGAATTCGTCGACTTGGATACGACCACGCTCCAGCGCAAAACCGTTGGCCGCAAGGAACTGGTTACTGGCCATGCCAGCAGTCCAGACAACCGTGTGACTCTTGATGGGCTTATCATTAACGATTAGTTCGTCGGCTGTTTGGGCTTTGACGGTCTGACCGAGGTATAACTTAATGCCCTGCCTGCGTAGCTGACGCGCGACGGCCATCGACAGGTCAATTGGCATACGTGGCAAGAGGCGTGGTGCGGCTTCGACCAACTCAATGTTGATTTTGCGCTCCTTCAGGCCGTGGTGCTTCATAATCCAACGCAGATAGTGCGGCAAAGCACCAGCCAGCTCAATGCCCGTTGGGCCACCACCAACAACGACGTAGTTGAGGTCGGGCTTTTTGTCGTTGAGCATCTGGTCGTGCAGGTGCTGCTTGAGCTCTTCAGCTTCTTCGATGGATTTGATGCCATAGCTGAACTCTTGCAAGCCTTCGATACCAAAGTAGTTGGTAATAGAGCCAAGCGCCACAACCAAGATGTCGTACGCTACCTTCTTCTTCGATTCGGTCACGATAATCTGGTTGTCGCGGTCGAGTTTTACCGCCTTCTCGTGTAATATCGTGACCGGCTTGCCCTCAAAAATATCAGCCAGCGGGATTATCGACACCTTGCGGCTGCCGCCAGTCGCCGATCGATACAGAGCTGGATAATACTTGAAGTCATGCGAGTCCGACATCAGCGTAATGTCGTAGGCATCGGAACCGCAGAGGTTGAGTGCCGTCTTGATGCCGCCAAAACCGCCACCCAATATAAGGACTTGTTTCTTCTGTTTGCTCATAGGTAACTTACTTTTTTGTTTTTACCCCTTCTGCTTGTGCATTATACAGATTGCTCCACCCATATAAAAGCAGATAGTTACCGCGGGCGGAGGGCATACTTGCCGCCCTCCGCCACGCTGTCAGTCCTGAGCCTCGACGACCTCAGCGTTGGCGCCACCCGCGCCACCCTGGCCGCCGTCAATCACAGCCTGCGCCGCCTCGCGCGTCTCGAACCGAAGCGCCTTCAGCCGCGACGGCTCGCCGTGCCGCCAGCGGTACGAACCACCCTCGCGGAGCAGGTAGAAGACCCGCGTGCCACGTGCCAGCACGATGAACTTGCCAGTGCCAGCGTCCCCGGCCGGCCGACGAGGGGCCCGAGGGGCCGGCACGATACGTGGCGTACCACCGCCAGCACCACGGTGCTTCGTCATCTCTGTCGCAGCAGCCGCCTGGGTCCGAAACCGCTTGGCTTGCTGCTGACCACCGTCACCGGATGCCCAGCGGAAGCGATTGTTCTCGCCCTCCACCAGGTAATAGGTCTTGGTGGTCCCAACGCACTCGATCACAAACATGCTGCGCCTCACCTTCGCTCGAACATGACCTAGTAGTTATACCATGCTTGCCTCATCTGGGCTAACAGCGTACGCTTATGCTATATGGATGACATTATCAACGACCTCAAAAACAGAGGTTTTCGCGGCGAAATGGACACCAGCGATGAAAAGCTTGAGTTCTACAGTCACGATGCCTCACTGTTCGAAATCAAACCTAAACTCGTCGTTGCACCGCAGGATAGCGCCGACGTCCAGCAGCTTGTGTCGCTTGTTGCTGAACGCAAAAAAGCCAACCCCGACCTATCGCTGACCGCACGTAGCGCCGGCACCGACATGAGCGGTGGCGCCATTAACGACTCGATTATCGTCGACTTCAACAAGCACTTCACCAAAGTCCACGGCATCACCCAGACAGAAGGCCACGCCCAGCCTGGCGTGTTCTATCGCGACTTTGACGCTGAGACGATCAAACAAAAGGTCCTCATGCCAACATACCCAGCCAGCCGTGACCTCTGCACCATTGGCGGCATGGTCAACAACAACGCCGGTGGCGAAAAGTCATTGGAATTCGGCAAGACCGAAAACTTCGTGAACGAATTGCAGGTTGTGTTTGCTGACGGTGTTGAGCGTACCGTCCGGGCCCTCAACAAGACCGAGCTGGACAAAAAGATGGCGCAGCAAGACTTTGAAGGCAAAGTCTACCGCGAAATCTTTGAACTCGTCGACAAAAACTACGACGCGCTCCAAGCCGCAAAGCCAAAGGTCAGCAAAAACTCCACCGGCTATAACCTGTGGGATGTGTGGGACCGCGAGAAGGGCATCTTTGATCTAACCAAGTTAATTGTAGGCTCCCAAGGCACGCTCGGGCTGACAACCAACATCAAATTCCGTCTCGTCCCGCGCCGCGCGCACTCCGGCCTGCTGGTACTCTTTCTTCGCGGCATGGACGACCTAGGCGAACTGATCCCGAAGGTGCTCGAGGCAAAGCCAGCAACGTTCGAAAGCTTCGACGACAAGACCCTATGGCTTTCGATTCGCTTCATGCCGTCGTTCCTCAAAATGCTTGGTCCTATACGATTTATTAAACTGCTGTTCAGCCTGATTCCTGACGGCTTGCTTCTGCTGAAGGGCATTCCCAAGCTCATCCTGATGGTTGAATTCAACGGCGAGACCGAAGAAGAAGTCCGCGAGAAGGTCCGCAACCTGCACCGCGAGCTTGGCCAACACCGAGCCCGTTACGAGATCAACGGCTTCGAAGAAACCCCGACCGAGGGTGCGTCTGAAAAATTCTGGCTGATGCGCCGCCAGAGCTTCAAGCTCCTCCGCGACAAAGTCAAAGACAAGCACACCGCACCGTTCATTGACGACCTGGTGGTCAACCCGCCATACCTCAAGGAATTCCTGCCGCAAATCCAACAGATCATCAAGAAGTACAAGCTGTTCGCAACCGTCGCTGGCCACATGGGTGACGGCAACTTTCACATCATCCCACTCATGAAACTGGAAGACCCGAACGACCGCGCTAAGCTCGAACCAGCCATGCGCGAAGTCAACGAGTTGATCCTGAAATACAAAGGCAGCCTGAGTGGCGAACACAACGACGGCCTCGTCCGCGGACCATGGCTCGAGCAAATGTACGGCCCCGAAATCGTCGGCCTCTTCCGCCAAGCCAAAGACATCATGGACCCCGACCACATCTTTAACCCACACAAGAAAGCCAACGCAGACTGGGACTATAGTTTCGGCCACGTCCGCGAGCACTTCTAGTGCTATAATCGTAGACTGGATTACCCCACCTCATTCCCCGGAGGAAGCCATGACAATTGGCCCGGAAGAGGTCGACCCTCGGCTCATCGTGCTCGCCTTCTGGCGCCAACTCGGTGACGAGATCGAGTTCTTCATCCCCATCAACGACGACTACCTGAGCGTCATGCAGTTCCCTGTTCTCACTCGCCCTGCCGCGGCTGGCCGCCAGAGCGCGGTCGGTCGGTTCCGAGTCAACCCGCGCAGCAACGCGCGAGTGATCGTGACCAACGCCGGCACGATGGTGGTGTTCTGCCTGACCAAGGTCGAAGCCGACGCCATCGCCCACCTGGGCGGCTGGGTTCCGGCCTCCGCGGTGAGCAACGACACTGGCAAGATGCTCCAGGACCTCGCCGCTCGGATGTAAACACGGTATATCCCTGCCCGCGCCTCCCCATGGAGGCCCTTGCCGTCAAGGCAGTTGGCTCGCGCATCCAGCGAGGCGGGCGGCGACCCCATGCAATCAAAAACGCACCCGACTTTCGCCGAGTGCGTTTGTTCGTTCCCGCTAGACTAAGCTTTTGCCTTCTTTGCGGTTTGCTCAACCTTGCGGCCAGCGTGGTAGCGACCAACAGCCAGTACAATGCCGCCAAGGCCCCATACAAGCGCCAGGAAGCTAAACAAGCCACCAACAACAGGTATCAACATCAATAGCGCCAGGACAAAGAGTCCAAGCACCAATGCAGTAAAGCTCGGCCACTTCAGCTTCCAGCCAGTCTGCGCGGCGATCCATTGACCAAGCGCAAACCCGCTGTATGCACAGCCAGCCATCATTGCCACAATCCACAGAAGCAGCAATGCAACACCAGCCGGGATGCCGACAAGCGTAAACATCAGCATGACAGCAACAATTGGTGTCAGGACCAACGCGGCCAAACCGGCCAGCAGTGCCCAACCGCCTTGCTTGATCATCAGCTCAGATGTCGACTTGAGGTTGCGTGGCATCAAAGCCAGCAGCAACAGACCAAACATCAACCAAGAGCCAAACCAGAATGCAACGCCCCAAAACTGGTTAGACCAGCTAGATGCCTGAGCCTTTTGCTCGTCAGCTGGTGGGTCGTGACGGGATGTTTTGCCACTAATTGTTGCACCATTGCCCTTATCGAGCTGCTTCGCGCTGGTGTATTCAACGTCACCGCCAATGCGCGCGCCACCACCAACAGCTAGCTGACCAACCTGGGCGACAACGTTACGGCCGATAGTTCCGGCTAGCGTTACGGCTTCACCGCCGACAGTTGCGTCGCGACCGATCTTGCCACCAACCTGAACTGAGGTACCGTAGATGGTCGCGTCGAGGTTCACGACGGCGCTACCTGCAACAGTTACGTTCTGGCCAAATGCCGTCAGGCTATGAGCCACTGGACCGGCCAGCGTCACCGTTTGTCCGGCAACACGGACGTCGCCAAGGACGTTGCCGCTCACCGTTACCGTTTGTCCTGCGCAGATGACATCACCCTCAACCGTACCAGCGACTTCGATGTCCTGGCCGGCACAATACACGTCGCCCTTAACAGTACCCGCAACAGTCACGGTGCGGCCTGCCAGGTAGACACTGGAGTCGAGGACTTCGTCCTTACCAACGCTCGCAATATTGCCACTGCGCATGTTCATCGTGACAGAACCGTGGGCAGATACGGCTACGGGCGCTACAACCAAGCCGACAATCGCCAGCACGGCCGCAACAGCAAGCAACCTAAATTTGTTCATGTACTTCCTCCTTAACTTCTGGATTTATTGTATCAGCTGAGGGCAACCAGTTGGAATGGCTGAGGCGCCCTTCGATGGCCGTGAGCATTTGACGATAGTACCCCTCGTACGGCAATAGATGGACCTGCGGCAGGCCTTTGTGATTAAACAAAACGTTGTGGACATCATTGAGCGGAGCCAGGCGGACGCCCTGAACCTCTGACTTTTGAAGCTTAAGGTGTGACGGATCAAACTCGGCGATATAAGAGTACAGAAAGACTTTGGAGTGCATGCCCTGAGTTGGCAGATGGTGATTGTACTTCCAGCGCGTGACATACTCGAGGTTTTGTACGTGGGCGCCAACTTCCTCAAACGTTTCGCGGACTGCTGCATCTTGTATACTTTCGCCGGCGCCAACAACGCCACCAATACCCAACTCCCACAGCCCAGGGTAGAACATTATCGCCTTACTGCGCTGCTGCAATAGCACGCGACGATCCTTCGTATATAACGCCACATGGACGCCAGCATGCCACAACCCGGCCAGGTTACTGCCGGTGTGCGTAATTAATTCGCCGGTCGGATTACCGTTTTCATCCAATACGTCGACGTTTTCTGGGTGAGCCATTTAGACTCAGTATAACGCTTGTGCTAGCGCCGAGGGAAGGCGTGAATGTTGCCCTCACCCACAGTTCGCACTTCGCCATCCTGAACCGACAGAGCTGACTGATCATCGAGCGCATAAAAGTCCCTGGTTGCGTTTTGGGCATAGGCTTCGGCGGCGCTGAGGCTAATAAAGTCAGGTACGTGCGGCAAGAGCTCAAAATCAACCAAGCCCACACCATCGAGATCTTTGATGCCGATTGTATTCTGGTCGCCATTTGCGGCGGTAAGGATAGTCGGCGTGACTAAGAGCGACCCAGCGCTGGAGCCAACATAGACTCGATCACCCATATCGTTTTGCAGCCACTCGGCAAAACCATTCTGACGCGACTGGTCCAGCAAATAGTAGGTATTGCCGCCACTCACATATATGACATCCGAATCCGCAAGCCGCTGGCGCCATTCGGTGTGCGGCAGACTGGGCTCGATTATATCAACCTGCACAAACCCAAAGTTCGCCAGGTCGACAAACTGCCCAACAAACCATGACTTCTCGCCCGCCTCTACAAACGCTCCAGTCGGGATAAAAGCCACCTTTGTCTCCTCGGCCGGCTTACCCACCAGCCTAACGAGCTCCTCGGCAATCGTGTTATTTGCGATACCGCCAGACGTCAGAAGTAATTTCATTTCTTAATCTCCACTTCCTCTCCATAATGTTTTTTGAGTCGCGCACGGATTGAGCCAGGGTGTCGGCCAAATTCTGTCACCAGATCGTCTAGCTTCGTGCCTTTATCAAAGAGTTTCTTGAGCTTGTCGTCATCATCTGCGGCCCATGGCTTAAAGGCATTTGGGTGAGTTTCGCGCATTTTGGCGACTTTATCACCCCAGTTTGAATCGCCCTTCTTAGTGTCTTCAGGTTCATCTTTGCGCTTTTTAGCTCGCTCGGCCAGCGGCGCGAACTTATCGGAGTCTTGCTTGGCACGAGCACGGAGAAGCTCGTCGATCTCCAGCGCATCGCGACTCACCTTCAACGACATATTGTTCAGCCCCAGCAAACTCAAGCTATCAAGTCGCTTCACACGCGACAGCGCAACATAACCCATACCCTCCACAAATGCCTTGCGAAGGTCAATGCGTGCGGCATCTAACGTCATGCCCTGGCTCTTGTGGACGGTAATTGCCCACGCCAAGCGGAGTGGAATTTGCGTCAAGCTGGCGCGCTTTTTGTCGCCATCACGCAACTCCCAAGTTTCGAGGCCGATTGTAATTTCCTTGCCGGATCTAAGGCGCACGATCGGATAGTTAAGCAGCGGCTCAAACCCAACCACAACCCCCAACGTGCCATTGGCGAACTTTTTGTCTGCACTGTTGCGAACACACATAACCAATGCGCCCTTCTTCAGGACCAACGTCTCCAGCGCCAAACACGACCGCTTGAGCGTCTCGACATAGTTCTCTTTGCCGGTGGTATCCATTGTGTAGACTCGCGCATCGCCTTCGATGCCAGCCAATCGACTCTCGTTGATGGAATCGACATTCATGTTTGTGACGTACAACTCTGTCACTTCGTTGTTGCTCGGCAGTTCGGCGCCAACGCGCTCCAGAAGCGACTCAGCATGACGGCGGCGGATGTCGCCAGCACGCAGTGCGTTCAAAATCTCTAAAAACGACTCGTCGTCCTGACGGTGTTGCTCGGCCAAATAACAAATGCTTGGGTCAAGCTCGGACCACGCCGCCGAGTTCACAACAAATCCGCCCTCGCGACTATCGCGGCGGTTCACTGGCGGCAGCTGGAAGAAGTCCCCACACAAAATCACCTGAATCCCACCAAACGGCGCCTCGTTCTCGCGCACCTTCTTGGCAATCTCGTTCACCATATCGAGGCGGTAGTCGTGCAGCATCGAGATTTCGTCAATAATCAGAACATCGGTCTTCTGGATCGTCTCGCGCCGCGCTTTACTGAGGTGATCAAAGAACTTGGCAGGGAGTTCATCGTGGATGCCCATGCCGCTCCATGAGTGGATCGTGCTGCCGTTGAGGTGCGTCGCAGCCAGACCGGTGGTAGCCGTCACCGACACATGCTTGCCAGATTTTTTGGCACGACGAATAAATTCATTCAGCGTGTATGTCTTGCCCGAACCAGCCGGTCCAGTCAGCAAAACACTCTGCCCATCCAGCATTACCTCTAGTGCTAATCCCTGCTCCATTGCGCTTCTCAGTATAACGTGCGATCGCCGCAAAACGATATTGTAATAATGTCTTTAAACACTCTTGCCCCGACTTAAGGATTGTGGTTTAATTTCTTTCGGTTCTGTTTCCAATGGAAGGAGTAAACGTGGGGTCCACCAGACGGAAGATCACCGGAGGCTTCTACGTCCACGGCGGCATCGCCGTGGCCTACCTGGCCACCGAACAGCCGTACGACCTCTCCGGCGTGGGCGACGCCATGCGTCGTGCTGCTGCCGTTCCCACCGAGACCTACGGCCAGGTGCAGCTCAGGCTGCACGAGAACGAAAGGCACCCGCAGACGCAGTGCTTCGTCGTCAGGCCGCGCCGTGGTCGCATCAACAGGCGGCAGTTCGAGGGCCTCGTCAGGACCATCTTCCCCGGCTGCGAGCTGGAGACGAGCTGGATCACTGACCCGCGTGATCCGAACATGGTCATGGCCCTGCTGATGGAACTGATCTTCGGCGGAGGCCGCTGATCGGCCAGCTGGCCGCGACCCCGAAACACCCCGGGCGTCGCGGCCAGCTCGGCCAGCACAACTGAACTTATCTAAATCATCGTTCGCAGTTGAGCCAGCTTTGGCTTACCGCTGCGTGTCTTGGGCATTTCGTCGAGCTTAATGACACGATCTGGCCGCCATGCGCCTGGCAGGTTCTGCTTACAGAACTTCATGATCTCGTCCTCGCTGAGGTCACTCACCACAAAATACACCATCGTG
>DATEFF010000084.1:0-3109 GCA_035280785.1 Saccharimonadales bacterium (SeqCode) | reverse complement strand
TCGGAACTGTTGAGCGTTGTTTGGTCGCTAATAATTTGGCCAAGACGATCACGAAGAGCGTCGCGCTGTGCGGTAGATAGCGAGCCAAGTATCGCGGCTGCTTGAGGGTTGCGAGCAGGGTCGAGGACTCTCGCGGTGTCTTCCAGAACACTTCGTTTCATGCTTGCGATGCTAGCAGCACCCGACTTTGACATCGCAATAATGCGTTGCTGCTGCATCTTCATGCGGAGCTGAGTTTCGGCCTGTGCTGGGTTGCCGTAGTTGATTGGGGCGCCAGTGATGTCTGTCGTGTCGCGGCCATGCCCCATGCCAAAGTCTGTCGCCAAGTGGTAGCCACCCTTGCCCTTCATGGTGCCCTCGTTCTCGCGGATGACTTCGTCAAGCATGTTCTGGTCGATACCGGATGAAATACGGGCGCTTTCTATCGTACCAACCTCGCCCGCAGCAGCAGCGTTCATTAATGCGGCGCGCATAAGGTCTTGGCGCTGAGCCAAGTCGACTGTAACAGGGTTGCCTTGTGCGTCTGTCGCCGTACCAGTAACGGTGCTGTTGGCTGGGTTACGAAGGAAAGCTGCTAAGCCGTTGTTAAGCTCCTTGGTACCAATGCCAAGGGTGCGAAGCTCGCGTTGCAGCAGTGCTGATTCGTTTTTGGACTCCTCTTTGCGAGCCTTCTCGAGCGTGTTGATGGCATTTGCGCGCACACGCGTCGCACCAGCCTGACCACCGATACCAGCGGCACTGGTTGCGAACCTCTCGTCGGCAGCGTGCCCGGCAATGTACTGTTGGCGTGCTCGGTCAAGCTCACGAGCTTGCTGTTCCTGCTTAAACTTACGGCGCGTGTTGTACCCGGCTAGCTGCCCAATACGGCCACCACGCTGAGCGGCGCGCATTATCATCTCTTGGCGCATTGGTTTTGCAACATTCTCGCCAAAGGCCTTGCCTGGCTTTTGAGCCAGCTGGCGGACGCGCTTGTTGTTTGCCAAGGCGCCGTAAACCTTGCCCATGAGCGCACCGGAGGTAGCGAATGTAGCCGGCAAGAAGACCAGCGGAATAATGTAGACCAAGAACTGAAGGATGACACGAACAGCCTGCGCGACCTCGTCGGTAACTCCGTCGCCGGCAATCTTGAAGTCTGGCTGCTGAAGGACGATGCCAAAGATCTTGCCAGCAGCAAAGAGCAGCACAATCATCGGGTACATCATCAGCAGCTGGATGAGCATTTGACGCCACTTCTTGAACCAGCCTTCGGTGTTTGGCAACATGTACATCAATATCGCGATCGGCGACAATACAACCAACGATATAATTGCCATCTGGCGAACAATCAGCACAATCACTACCACCACAACAACCAGCGCGGCCAAGCCAAGGAAGCTAAACAGCCAGCCGATAGCAGCACCACCTGTCAGGAGAATTGTGACAAGCGCAGCACCGCCAAGGGCGAAGATGCTTTGGACCGGCCCGGCACTAGTGCCTTCATTCAGCTGTGTCGTGCCAGCGTCTTTGAGAGCACCCACTACCAACTGCGATATACCACCACCAAAGATGTTAAAGGCGTCTATGACAAACGCCACAATAAAGTAGCTAAGGTTGATGCCAATCGCGACTATAAGCAGCCGTGGCATAACGCGCTTTAGGCCGTACTTGCTTAGCGCGATAGAGAAGATGCTAATAAACAGCAGGATGACAAACCCGACGTTGGCGACGTCGCGGAAGTTTTGCCACAAGATATAAATTGGGTTAGTCGCATTTGTTGTCAGTGGCGAGACGGTCATGAACGGCACGATGATGTTCTTTTCAAAGAATTCTGTGGCACTGGCAATAATTTGCGTTGCGGGGCAAATAATCCATGCTAGGGCGCCTGCGACGCCTTCGCCGGACGTACAGACCTGCTGGTTCTGGGGTGCAATTTGGTCGCCATTTACAACCAGCGTGAAGTCATCGACACCTGCGTCTTCTGGTTTTGTAAACGTAATACACTGGGCCCCAGTTGCGCAGGCTTTGTATTGGCCCGCAGGCATGTCATTCCATTCGGCATAGAGCCCGAGTGCGACATCTTTGGTGCAGAGCGCGTCTTCTTCGCCAGGAAGACTTGGCTTAGAATGGCCGGCATTGGTTTGTTGGTTGTAGACCTTGCCATCTGGGCCAGTCAACTCGATTGTGACAGGGCTGACATCAACCGTTGACCCACAAGGGGCCTTAACGTGATATTCAACGTGACCGCGAATACGCTTTTTGTCGGGCGTTAGGAAGGGCTTACCAATTTGGATGCTACTGGACTTGTACTTTTCCTTCTTGAACTTTTGGTTGGCAGGCGCCTTGGCGTAGTTACATTCTTTGGCGACGTAGGTGTCACAAACGACGTAATCTCCCGGTTCCAAACTAAACGTAACCCGCATAGATGCTGGCGTTTGGTCTGGCGGCCAGTCGGCAGCACCGCTGTCATCGTGGAATGGTGATGATTGCTCGCCAACTTTCGTTCCGTCGCTCTTATATATAAAGACCGTATCGCTGGCGGGGACTTTACTGAGCGGGTCTGGGGCAAAGACGTATACATCGAAGCGCTTTTCTTCTTCGCGCTCAGGGGCGTTTGGGTCGTTAGGGCGTGTGCCGCCGATGGTGACCCATTGGTTGTGGAGCGCAGGGTCAATGTTCTTATCGACAAACCAACAGCGTGGAGGAGCGCCAGCTGGAGCGGCGACGGTTCCGTCGTATGGAGGCGGATTCCAGACACGACCACCCCCGTTACCATTGGACTTAAATAGGTAAATGTTAATCGAAGCCGTACAGCCCTTGTCGCCACCCTTGTTGTACAGGAGTGATCCGCCAAAAACGGCGGCCGTGTCGCCATTCGGCGGAGTATTGGACAGCAAGATGTCGCTTGTGCCCTTGAGATCACCTCCGCTCACGCTAATTGTGCGGAAGTCCTTCCAGGTGTAGACCTCGCCAGCCGCGGCAACAGGTTGCGCATGCGTTAGGCCGCTCAAAATGCCGAGCGCCAGGACGCTTAGGCCAAGTTGGATGAATCGACGAAGGAATGTGCTCATTTCAGATAATCTCCAAAGACCTCGTTAACTTTCCAGGCGTTGTCCTGGCGGAATACAACAAT
>DATEFF010000083.1:0-11679 GCA_035280785.1 Saccharimonadales bacterium (SeqCode) | reverse complement strand
TCTTGATCTGTTCCTTCAGTGAGATTGCGTCGTAGCTGCCCGCTTCGGTGATCAGCTTTTTCTGGTCAGCTTCCTTGGCAGAATCACCGTCGGTGAACTTCACGGTTGCAGCCATGAAACGCTTCTCTTGGCCTTGGGCCTGGGCAATAACCTTGGCGGTTGCGTCATCGATGTAGATGTCACCCTGGGTCACGAACGACTTCCTCATCACACCCACGACGGTCATTTCACGCTCGATGGTTTTTTGCTCGAGATCCTGGTAGGCAATCTTAATTTTGGTGTTCACTGCCTTGTCGGCACTGTCAAAACCAAGAGGTTTGAGGTAGTTGTCCGGCAGGATGATCTTGTCGCGGTCGTCGTTGTTCAGCAGACGGCCAGCAGCCAAGTCCAGCGAAAAGTCAGTGTAGACCGTAAAGCCACTGGCAACGTACTTCTTGGCGTCACCGCCGCGAGTCATGTAACTACCGCTGATGCTGTAGTATGGCTTTACTTCTTCGACGCCCTTCACTTTTTCCAACTTGTCCACATCGGCTGTGGAAAGTGTGGCCACGAACTGGTTGGCGGCACTCACCTTCTTAGGGTCGTATTCTTTGACTTCGTCAGTACCAAAACCAGTGTCGGCCTTTGGCATCACATAGAACACGCCAGGCGCGGTCACGTTACCGAGTTGGCGTTCGAGGTATTGTTGCGCGCCAGAGCCAAGAGCCGTGGTAAGCGTCAACGTAAATGCACCCACAAAAATCGCCGAAATGGTCAGGAACGTGCGGAGCCTAGAGCGTGACAGGTTTCGGTTTGCGGTTCGCGCGAGGTCGAGCAGCTTCATTGTCGTCTCCTTCCGTTAAAATTCCATCCTTCATGTATAGGCGGCGGTCGCATTTGGCCGCCAGCTCGTCGTCGTGTGTCACGATGATGAGCGTAATGCCCTTCTTACTGTTGAGGTCGAACAGCATGTCTTCGACGCGTTGGCCGTTCTCGCTGTCGAGGTTGCCGGTTGGCTCGTCAGCAAAGATCACCTTCGGGCTGGTGACCAGCGCACGGGCAATGCACACGCGCTGCTTCTGACCACCAGATAGGTCGCTGGCTTTGTTGCTGGCCTTATTGGTCAGGTCAACTTCTGCTAGGGCTTCGAGGGCGCGCTTCTTGCGTTCGCGTCCGCCAACACCGGCGATCTTGAGCGGCAGCATGACGTTTTCGAGTACTGTCTCGCGGTAGTTCAGGAAGAACTGCTGAAAGATAAACCCAAAATCGTGGTTGCGCAGTCGGTCCAAGTCGCGATCTTTAAATGACTCGACGTTCTTGCCGTTAAATTCTAGTTCCCCACTGTCGGGGCGGTCCAAGGCGGCCAAGATGTGCATCAGCGTTGACTTGCCTGAACCAGACTTGCCAATGATAGCAACACTCTCGCCTTCCTTGATCGATAGTGAAATACCCTTGAGCGCAACGAAGGTATTCTCCTTCTTGCCGTAGGTTTTCACCACTTCTCGTGCTTTAAGTACAATTGATTTTTCCATGTGTCCTCAGTATGAATCTTTTGGCATGGACGGGCAAGCCACAGGTGTGGCAAACTGGCAGTATATGATTGCAATTGTTGCCGCATACGCCAAGAACAGAGTTATCGGAAAGGACAACCGCATACCATGGCGGCTGGCCCGAGACCGTGTAATGCTTAAACGCCTCACGCTAGGCAACACCGTCATACTTGGCCGCAAATCCTACGACTCTATGGCCTGGTACTACGACCAAAGCGGCCGGCCGATGCCCGGCAAGACCTACATCGTTGTTACTCGCAACCCGGGCTACAAAGCTACGCGGGACAATATTCGTATCGCGGCAACGCCAGAGGAAGCCTTGCGCATCGCCGGCGAACTCCACGAAGATGCCTACGTTATCGGTGGCGAGCATATCTTTACTGCGCTCCTCCCTTACGCCGACCGAATGTATCTCGGCGAAATAGACGCCGACATTGAGGGCGACGCATACTTCCCCGAGCCAAATCCAAACGAATGGACCGAGGTGTCACGCGAACACTTCACGGCCGACGAGAAGAATGAATACGACTCTGACGAGGTCGTGCTAGAACGCAAGCGCTAGTCAGCCTCAACAAACGCCTCAACGCCGAACGCTTTATTGAACTTCTCTGGCGGGAAGTATTGCAGAAATTTTGTGTACTGCGATGGCATTGCCTGGAGCGCTCGGTACTTTTGGATAACCGAACGATGGTCGAGCTCAAAATAAACCGCGCATTCGTCTTGGTCGACGATTGGCGGGTTTTGAGTCATAAAAAAGATATTCAGCTCACCGTCAGCTGGCTTGAGGTACTTTTCGTATGGCACACGCGCCTGGGCAATATGCAACACGCGCGGGCGACGCGTGGCGATGTGGACCGCTGCGTCGGTCCAACGCGACATTGTCTGGTGGTCGGGGTGGCCGGTCAGGCCGTCGGGGCCGAAGGTAACGACAGTGTCGACACTACAGCGCTCGATGAGGTCGGCAATCGCCTGTGCCGCATCGCGCTCTGGCGCCGACTCGCACTCACCGTCGTGGTAGCCTAGCCAATAATGCTCCGTCATACCGAGCTCTTTGAGCGCAGCGTCGAGTTCTTTGGTGCGTATCTCGCCCATCTGATCCGCCGGCCATTTGTCTTCATCTTGCACGCCACCCTCGCCACGAGTTGCAGTCACACACAAAACACGCTGACTGTTCCGTACAGCGGCCGCCAACAATCCACCCGCACAAAACGTTTCGTCGTCCGGGTGGGCGCCAACAAACAAAATTGTGCCGAGTTCTTTGATATCCATATACCGCTTATTGTAATACAGCCTTTGCTATAATGCGGGGCATGAGTTACAAGGCAATACTTTTTGACATGGATGGCGTCATCGTCAGCACCGAACCAGTTCACTTGGCGGCATTCCAGGCTACCCTTGGTCGAATGGGGCACGACCTCACCGAACAAGACTACCTACAACACTTTGCGGGTCGGACCGACGAAGACGGTTTCAAGCAATACTTTGCCTTCATGAACGAAGAGGTAGATATCCCGGTCGTCATGGATGAGAAAGCCAAAGAATACATGCGTCTCGCCACCGACCAACTCGTTCCCTACCCCGGCATTATCGATTTCATCAGGGAGGTCTCGCAGCGCGTCCCGATTGCGCTCGTCACGGGCTCACTTCGCGATGAAGCAGAGACTGTCCTCGATGAGCTCAAAATCGCCGATTGCTTCACGACGGTCATTACCGCCAACGAAGTCGAACACGGCAAACCAAACCCTGAGGGATATCTCAAGGCCGCAAAGACTCTCGGCGTTGAACCTGCTGACTGCGTAATCATCGAGGACTCACCGAGCGGCGTTAAGGCTGCCAACGCGGCAGGCATTCGCAGCCTTGCCGTGCTGAACACACACTCAGCCGAAGACCTCGCCCACGCCACAGCACAGACCGAGCAGCTGAGCTTGGTCGAGCTCGACAGCATCTAGCCGCCAAATAACTGTCGCCGCACTTCCTGAACATCCCCTATTAGGTCGATGTCGCGACGCAGGAGCTGGCTCCGACGCTCGGCGCTTATGCCGAGGGATTGTTCAAATACGCACATCAGCTCATGCTCGTCGTCATCGCGAGCAATTCTGTTGATCGACAGCTTGCCGCAGCCACGACATTCGTGCAGAACCATCAACTCCCCCATCCGGCCAAAGCCTTCGTGCTTCAGCGTGAGACCAATCGGTTCCATGCCACCGCGGCACGTCGCTTCGCGGTCGCCGGTCTTGATATCAACATGGCGCGACCACAGGCATAGCGGACAGTGGTTGCGATTGGATGTGCCCATCATTGGGTTGATTACCACCCACTCACGGCAGTGCGAGCAGCGGAATCCGCCAGACTTTTGCTCGCGGTGTAGCGGTGTATTTACATATTTTTGTTCATTTCTAAAATCATCATGATAGCGTTTCACGTAAACTTCCTTGCATACAAAAACCAGCCCTGACTTGGCTGGCCTGCTGGATAGTTCTAGGTGAAGCTATTTTCTAGTTAATAAGATATTTGTGACCAACCAAGTAAGACCCAATGGCAAGGGCTCGTGTGTTCATCTTGGTTGAATTCGTCTTACGTAACATACACGCAAAGCATAACAGGGGTTGACCTTGAGGTCAACGACAATCTTGCTTATTTACATAAATTGTTTAATAATACCTCTGTTCGAGATCCGACTACACCTGGAGCATCCAGATGAGAATCAGTATGACGGGCTTGCCCGTGTCCGCGATGAGCAGGGGCGTCTCGCCCTCCTCGTCAACAAGGGTCGGCTGACTCGCAACCAGGGGCGCATCCTGTCGCCCATCGGCGGAGCGTTCGAGTACAACCAGGCCGGCCGACGGCACCTGGAGCGACTGGGTGCCATCGACTTCGAGGGCGACAAGCACTCCCCCGTCGTCCCCGACCTGCGCTTCCGCGTGCCCGACAACAAGGTCAACGACGTCATCACCTGGTTCCAGACGCGACGCCAGCGCGAGCGGACCGTCCTGCGAGAGCTGACCGAGGAGCTGACCACCGAAACCGGGCTCCTGACGCCCGACACGCTGCGGATCGTCAGCGAGGCGTACTCGGGCTTCTTCCGCTTCGACGCGCGGACCATGCGCGACGTTCCGGAAAGGACGACGGTCTACCTCATGGAGATCTTCGACGTCGTGCTCGCGCCGGCCACCATGCGCCGGCTGCTGGCCGCGGCAAGTGGACCGCCCAACCGGCGCTGGATCCACTTCGTCACTCCAGCGGAACTGGCCCGCGGCACCGGTGGACGCACCGATGACGGCATCGAGATCGGCCAGATCTCGCAGTTCATCGTCTGACCGAACGCGCCACGGCGGCGCCCCACCGAGACGGGTGCGGGCGCCGCCTGGCAGAAACTGAATTTATAATTTCATGGCGGAGAGAGAGGGATTCGAACCCTCGGTACCCTTGCGGGTACACAGTCTTTCCAGGACTGCCAGTTAAACCACTCCTGCATCTCTCCCTGATGGTCAGGACTTATTGTAGCAAATTTTGACCACGGGAGCGTTAGATGTTTTGATGATAATAGCTCCACACTTGCTGTTTTATAGCTAGGGGGAACGAGAATGGCACAGCCCAAACGAGAACTCGTCGTCGGCGAGAAGGGCTACATCCCGGCCAGCCACGTCTGGATCCACCGGCCCGGGAACCGCGTGTACGTCAACCGTCGATTCTTCGCAGACGAGAGCAGCGCCGGCAACGGTGCGGTGATGGTCGAGCGAGTGGCGAGTGGCGCATACCGGCTGGCGCTCCGATCAGGCTTCCGCGTCGAGAGGTACTCCGAGTCGGAGGCTCACACCGCCCAACTCCTGCCCGTCGCCCAGATCGTGGACGAGTCGGGCGCGACCCACACCACCATGCCCGACAGGTACATCGTTCTACGGTAACGCAAGAAAGGGGCACGGCCCGCGGCGCACTATGCCGCGGGCCCGCTTCATTTTTAGACCCCTTTGCAACAATGTTGTGAAAATAGAACTATTACTCCTTATGCTTGGCTTCTATAATGGGTAAAGCTTATGAAGCCAGTTATCGAGATATACAACCTCAGCAAAATGTTCGGCATTGGCGACGCAACCACCGTCGCGCTCGACAACATCACCCTTCGTATCGATAAGGGTGAATTCGTGTGCATCATGGGGCCAAGCGGTTCGGGTAAGACAAGCCTGATGAACATCATCGGCCTCTTAGACGCGCCAACTCGTGGCGAATATTATCTCGAGGAAAAACCCGTCTCTGAGCTCAGCCAACGACGCCGTGCCAAGTATCGCCGCGACCGTATTGGCATGATCTTTCAAAACTTCAACCTGCTAAGTGGCGTTAATGTCATCGAGAACGTCGCGCTACCGCTCACCTACAAGGGCATGCTCCACACTCGCAGGCTCAAGCAAGCCAGCAAACTCCTGACGACATTCGGGCTGCACGAACGTGAGTATTACATGCCATACCAATTGTCCGGCGGCCAGCTGCAACGCGTGGCGATTGCCCGTGCACTCGTCAACAAGCCAGCCATCATCTTGGCTGACGAGCCAACTGGTAACCTCGACAGCAAATCCAGCGAAATTATCATGAGCGAGCTCAGCGAGATCCACCAAAAGGGCAACACCATCATAATGGTCACCCACAACCCAGAGATCGCGCTGTACGCCGACCGCATCATTCAGATGGTCGACGGCAAGATCGCCAGCGACACAAAGGAGCCAATTAAGCTGCGCGACCCGGCACGCAAACGTCCACTCAACTCCTACCGTAAGGCAGCCGAGGCGCTGGAGCGCCTGCTCGACCGAGACGACAAAGAGAAGACCAAGAAGAAATCCAAGCGAGGCAAAAAATAATGTTGATGATCGACGTCCGAATTGCGCTGAAGTCGCTGCGCGCTACACGAGTTCGTACTGGACTGACGATCCTGGGCATTGTTGTAGGCGTGGCGGCAATTACTACCGTCCTGGCTCTGGGTGAAGGCGCCAAGGCGACAATTCGCGACCAAGTCCGACAGCTGGGCGACGACCTGCTGACGATCCGCTCGGGCCAGGGCACGCGCGATAGTTCAGGCAACCTGACTGACTATAACTTCTGGGCAGCGCTTGGCTCGTCCACCATCACCGAGTACGACCTAGAAAAAGTCCAAGAAACCAAGGGCGTCAAAGTCGCCTCCCCTCTTATGGCCATTACTGGTAGCGTCCGCGACGAACCCGAGAGCCAGCCCGTCAAAAACACCAGCATCATCGCCACAAATGTCGAGTTTGCAAAGGTTGCTGGCCTCAAGGTTCACAGCGGTGACTTCCTGGACGACAACGCCTCACGCAATACCGTTGTGCTTGGCAACGACCTGGCTATCCAGATGCTCGGCAGCGACACAGCCATCGGCCACACGGTTTACCTCCGCGGCGAACCGTTTACTGTCATTGGAATCTTGGGCAAACATAGCGTGCCGACAAACCTGAGCGACTTGTACGACTACAACCGCTCGGTGTTTATCCCGATGGACGCCGGCAAGGCCTTTAACCAAGGCGTGGCGCAGATTCAACAGATCAATTTGCGCGTCGACTCGGGCAAGGAGATCAAAGCTACAGCATCGAACGTACAGAAAACTGTCTCTAGTAACCACGATGGCGAAGATGACTTTGTTGTTCTACGACCAGAGGAAGCACTGACGCTGACTAACAACATCCTGCGTATCGCCACGCAGTTTAGCTCGGCCATCGCGTCTATATCGCTGCTGGTTGGCGGTATCGGCATCATGAATATCATGCTGGTGTCTGTGACCGAACGAACGCGCGAGATTGGCATCCGCAAGGCTGTTGGCGCTACGAATGCGCAGGTACTGCGACAGTTCCTCATAGAGGCACTGGTGATGAGTATTGTGGGTGGCGTGATTGGTATTGCGCTGGCTTACGGGCTGGCGTGGCTGGTTGGTAACTTGTTCCACATTGCGCCGATTATTACCTGGCAAGTCTTTGGTATGTCGATGCTGGTCGCAGTCGCAGTTGGAATTGTCTTTGGCATCATGCCAGCGATGAAGGCAGCGCGTAAGGACCCGATCGAAGCTTTGCGACAGATTCAGTAGAATAACACAGCCAAAGGTATCTCACCTTGCAGGCCAGACACATCCCCTTTTAGCGTATAGCTATCCAGCTCACAGATGCGCTCGCTGGCGCTGCGGTTCCGAAGTTGAGCATGAATCCGCTGGTTGTCTTGTTTGTCACATAACATGTCGTGCTGTAGTTTGGCGTGCAAAGTACGGCGTAGTTGGCGTTTGGATACGCCGTGCCGAAGCTGACCGCCAGCGTTGTTGCGGTCTGCGTAATTGCTGCGTCGATGCCACGAGTGTTACTGCCCAGGCCAAAGCCAGGTCCACTCGCGGTCAGTGTTCCGTCCACAGCCACGCGCACCAGCGGCGTGCCACCAGAATTTTGTACACTCAGCAGGTCGGCGGTCTGCCCACTCTTCGCCTGAACAACTACGGTGGTTGTTCCATTGGCGCTCGTCACGACATGCAGCTTGCCGGTCGGGCTGGCAACGCCAATACCAACATCATTATTAATCGTATCGATGTTAATCACCTTCAGCTGGTTTGTCTGTGAGCTACCATACCAATGCGCCAACGTCTGGTAGTCGTTATGGAAGACGACGTTTGTATCCTGACGCGTCATCTCTGTCCAGGGGCCATTGATGGTGTATGGCGCAGAGGCGTTATAGTAACTGGCGTAATTGGGGTCGTAATCCATCCACTTCACGACGTTGAGGTTCGGTGATGTGGCACTGTAGTTGTCAGGTCCAAAGCCATAGGCGTCCATTGAATACATAATGGATGCAGCTTCGATCATCTTGAAGTACTTGTTCTCTTGCTCATCGCTGAGCGCGGACAGATCCATAATGTTGGTGTTCACAACTTTAATTCCCAAGCTACTACGATAGCTGACCGCGCTGTCGGCGCGCGTCTTGAGGTCGCTCATTGTCGCGTAGCCGTTGTGGCTGGAGTAGGCGGTCGTGTGGACGATCCAGCTTTCTAGCAAGTAAAAGTCGCCGGAGTTCATGTGCGTTGCGGCGCCGGTTGGGTTATACGTGGCGTTGACGGCGTTGCCCATCACGTCAGCCGGAACCCAAGCGTTGACCATCACCTGCATACCCTTGCTGTGCGCGTAATCAAGCAGTGCGTTCATGCGGGCACGAGGCACGTTGTAGTCGTAGCCGGCCAGGTCAAAGAAGATGTGGTCCACGCCACTCGCCTTCCACTGGTCAATCTCTGTACGCAGCTCGCTCTCGGGCTGGTTGCCAATGGACACGCCGATGTTGATGTAACCAAAAACCTTCACTTGTTTGTTGAGCGTGCGCATCTTGCTAACGATCTCAACCGTCGAGTCGTGATAGGTGTTGCCCGGGTCTTGCAGCCCTGTGCCAAAGACAACGTAGTCCCAGCGCGCAAATGTCTGCGCGGCCGCGTCACTATTCCACAGCCCGTTCACACCCTGTGGAATACCGTAGTAGATCATAAGTTTATTTGGGCGCTCGTAAACCTTGTTGGCTGTCACGGTGTCCGCCTTGGCGTCGCCGGAGATCGAGGTATTGCCGGTTTGGACAGTAGCGCTTGTATCTTGGAGGCCAACACAGCTTGTGCCGTTAATACACGACGTTTGCACTGATGCGCCCTGCGCGCCAGTCTCGCCCTTGGCACCGGTCTGACCATTAGCACCGGCCGCACCGGTTGCGCCACGCGAACCTGTGCCGCCCGTACCGGGTACGCCTTTTTCGCCCTGGATGCCTTGCGGTCCCTCGAGACCTTTTTGACCCTCAGGTCCCATTAGTCCTTCAAGTGTTTGAGTGGTAGACGGTGTGGTCGCGGCCGGTTGCTGACTTTGGTTTGCCGTTTGGCTCACAGCAAATATGCCAGCACCTGCTCCTAGCAGGGCTATAATCAAGGCCGCGATTGCCACACCTTTCCCACTCATCTTTGTTTTTGTCCCGTTTCTATCTAAACTATATCACAAATGCGCTTATGCTTCGCCGCGCTCTTTCTTGCGTTGCTCTGGGGTCTCATGCGGACGAGTGTAATCGTCCTCGAGGCGCCAGGTTGTGCCGGCCTCTGGAGTTGATACCTCCAAGATGTCGGCGTCGGTCAGGCCCTTCAAGCGGTGCTTTTGGCCGAGCTTTGTGCTGTAACCAACACCGGCTTGCAGCTCGGTCTCGATCATCTCACCCTTGTTGTTTTCCCAGATCACCGCGGCCTTGCCGTTCATGATGAACCAGCTCTCTTGCTTTTGGTCGTGAACCTGGAGGCTCAATCGTGCGCCGGCGTTGACGTGCAAGACCTTACCGATATACGGAGCGTCCTCGCGCACCCAGTGGAGTTCATAGCCCCACGGCTTTTCGACGCGCTTTACGTACGGCTCAACGTCATATGTGGAAGTATCAAAGGTTGGTGGATTTTGGTTCATATGGGCCAAGCTCCTTCTTAAACTTCTCTACCAGGTCGACAGGTGTTGGGTTTACGCCATTCAGCAGCGCCATGTACAGCGTTGCAAAGTCGCCCAGCAACACAGCGTACAGCATGTGTTCAACCGCGCTGTTGCCTTCCAGCTGAATGTTAATCGCCTTCGGTCGCATCCCACTCAGCATGCGATCAATCAACTCAAAGCGCTGTAACACGCGAGGGTGCTCAAAGCTGCTAATGAGGTCGACAACTGCGAATGGCTTCTCAACCGGGTGGCTGCTCCAGCCGATGAACTCGTTGTGGTTGAACTCCGGTAAGAAGTTGCTCCACGCGGTGTTCTTGGCGTTTTCGTTTACGCTGATCTTCCACTTGTAAGCGGCCGGATACATCAATGGACCGCCGTAGATGATTGGCGTTTTGCCGACCATCTGGTCTGCGATTTGCTTGGCGTAGTTCTGCTCTGCTGGGACGCTCTGGGTCCAGTTGCTGACGGCCTTCTCGAGTGGTTCAACCAGCGCAGCGATCTCGTCGATCTTGGCAGCGTCAACCAAGTTGGCTGCAACAAAAATCTCAACCAACGCACGGTAATCATAAAAGACTCCGTAGCGCGGCTGCGGCACGGCTGGTCGCTCGACAAAGAAATGCCCGGCGGCCTTTGCGCGCTCGGTGAGCTTACCGCCACTGCTAATCACGGCGATTTGCGCACCGCGAGCCTCGGCCTTAGCCAATGCCTCAAGCGTCTCCTCGGTGTTACCCGATGCGCTTGCGGCAATCACCAGCGTGTTGCCGTCGACAAAATCAGGCAGGTCGTACGTCTTGGAGACGACAAACGGAACTTTCAATTCCGGCCAGGTCTTAGCTAATTCTGCTACCAGTGAGCTTCCGCCCATGCCGGCAAAGACGACGTTTTTAATCTCGGTTTCAAAAGGTTTCTGCGATGCGATACCAAAGTCATGTGCGAGTTGTTCGGGCTGCTTGGCGGCAAACCCCAGGGCGTCCTGGGGGTCACGCTGCGCAACAACGCTCGCGTCATCAAGAATGTGTGTCATTCTACCCTCCTACCCCACTTGCATCGCTCATCGATGGTTCGGTCTTCTCCCCTTTGCGACGGCTGAATTTACTGATGAAACGCCAAGTAGGATCTTTCCATTTACTGTGTCACTATGATACATTGTTAGATAATAAATAGTAAGCGTAAGCTTATTTAGAAAAACGTAACGAGAGGTGGGAATTTCTTCATGGACATAGCTCCTCCAAACCAACATCCAGCGACCAGCGATGACGAACTGGCCAAGGTTCTCGCCGGTATTGGTGCCGACGATTCGCCAAACCCTCCAGCAGCTACCAGTGGCAGCAACGCCGAAGCAGCTGGACTTCAATTCGAGGAAACCCCTGGCCCAATGCCAGCCGGTCAAGCTAACGTAAACGCTCCAGCCCCTGCGCCAAGCGCACCCGCTGAGCCAGTTGCAGCGCCTGTTACTCCTGCTCCGGTTCCAGCTCCTGAGCCAGCAGGACCAACTATGCCAGCCCCGATGGCGGCACCTAGCCTGCCAGTTGCCGCCGGTGGTCTCGACGAGCTTAAGAAGACCGCCCTTGAAGAACTCCGCCCACTCGTTGGCAAGTTAAACCTGCCACCAGAAGACAAGTTCGACACACTATTGCTCATCATTCGCAGCACCGACGATCAGACCTTGCTGGAGCCAG
>DATEFF010000082.1:0-4655 GCA_035280785.1 Saccharimonadales bacterium (SeqCode) | reverse complement strand
CCGACCGACTATCCACCAGGAAGTACACGCCGACTCGGGCGTATACCTGGCGTTTGGCCGGCTGGCGAGTGGTGTTGTCGCTGGGCTTGCCGAATCTGGCCGGGTCCGGGGCGGTCAGGTGGCCCTGGACCACGCCGTTCCAGTGCGCTGCGAAGTCAAGCGACTGGCTGAACGGCTGGAAGATCGGGTGCGCCCCCAGCTCTTTCCTGGGCGGGTTGCCGGCGGCGAACCGCACGGCTGCCTCCCAGTTGTTCTTTCCGGTGCGGTTCCCCAGGACGACGCTGCGCGCGCCCCAGCTCCATGACTCCTCCACCTCGGTCGACTTGAGAACCCAGTTGGTGCGGTTCTCGATGAGTCGGTCGAGGCGCGAGTCGCGGGCCCGAACGACATCCTCCAGGAGGTGCGTTCGGATGAGGACCGTGCGCAGGAACGACAGGCCGGCCTGCCCCAGGTACTTCACCAGGATGCGATCCATGGTGGTGTCGTGGACGACGGCGAAGATGATCTTGCTGTCGAACCACGGCTCCGCGGTGATGATCTGGTGCTTGCCGAGCCGGAACCTTCTGCGCAGTTCGGCGCGGTAGAACAGTCGATCAATCAACCCGGCGTCTCGCATGCGGTCGCGGTCGATGTTGACCGAGCGCATGTCGACGCCGATTCGCTGCATCATGGCGGCAAAGTAGTCGGTCTCTTCGCGGCAGACGGTGGTGCTACCCGTCGCGTAGTAGATCGGCTTGCCGCTGTATCCCATGGCTGCGTACCAGTCGCGGTACACGGCCAGGTGGGCGCCGCGCCGTTCGCGCGGAACGCCCAGCAACGTCCATCCACGACCAGACGGCACGAAGTCGATTTCGGTGACTCGTGGTCCGTTGGCCGTCAGGATGACGTCGGGTCGGCAGATGTGCCCCACTGACGGGTTGTCGCCGTATGTGGGTACTGCGAACGGCACGAGGCTCCCCCACTTGGGGTGCTCGCGCAGTTCCGGTGACCGCATGAGGCGTATCAGCCCCGGCAGGGTTGCTGCGAAGCGGTCATTGAACTGACGCATGGGTAGCGTTGCCAACCCGTCATGGGCGTGAAGCGGGATAGCGTTGGTCATGTCCGTGGAGCCTCTCAATGGAAATGTGCAGGGCTTGGCACGATGTTGTGCCGGTGGGCTTGTCGCCCCAACAGCTCACCAAGGGATGAAATGAGCTGTTGGCGGGACACGCCTGACCTCGCAAAAAAACCGAGCCTTGTTCGGCTCGGTTGTGTGCTTTGCTAAGTATCTATCTAAGTTTTACGTACGCGCACTAACCAAGCCTCTCTCGGCCACGAGGAGGATAATCCACATAAAGCAATAATGGTTAGCGATGCGTTGCATAACGTTGTTTATAAGCCCGCTGGGCATAAATGTCAAATAATTTTGTATAAGTTCAAACATGAAGTGTCCGTGGACCCACTCGTCATTGCGACGGGCGGGCCCACGGAGGCGCGGTCACTTCCCCTAGAGGATGGCATGCTCGCCACTTCCAGGCGTGCGGACGTCAGACTCGTGTGAGGCGGCGGCGCGGTTGCGCTTCCGTCTCGAAGTCCTTGCCGTGTCGAGCGCTGAACTCGTGCAGTGCCAGGATGAGGCTCACGAGCGTGCAGGCGACTGCGGCCACGGCCATCCACACCATCCGGTGCAGGTCGTCGTTGCCTTCCGCGCTGAACAGGTTGCTGGTGGGGCGGTTGAGGTAGGACAGTGTGCCCAGCACGAGTGCGCTGAGCGCCAGCCATCCGGCGATGCGGTATCGCCAGACGCCTGCCTGGGTGGGTTGCGAGGTGCGGTTAGCCACGGCCATCTCCTTTCGAGGGTAACCTACTTACATTTTACAATATATTCTATATAGCGCCACATAAACTTGACTTTTGCTAGAGCCTCGCGTAAAAGTAGTAATGTGAATACCGTTAACCTTTGTGCACAACACGCATCAATGGCAGCCAAGTACTTTGGTCTCATTATTCGTGTACCCGCCAAAGGTTGATCTCAGTTCACACACTCACCGTCGCACCGAACCGAGCTCAACCATCAGGGAGAGCTCGTTTTTTGACCCAAGCGATTTGTGATATATCGCCACGAGCCTAGGTAACTGGCCACCTCGGCTCGTGGGGGTAGATCACCCCCACGACATGGACGCATCCAGTAGTCGACCCACACATCAGTATCACGGCTTTGACGAAGGGACTTACCGGCATGACAAGTCGGCAAACTCTCCCCGAGCAGGCAGTACGGTCTCGGGATTCTCTGGTCTCCGCGCTCGACGTGGACGGCGAGCCCAACACCGAACTGGTTGCCCAGCGTGCGCGGCATCTACTCCGATGGAAGCCCAACGGGGCAGACCGCGACACGTGGCTGCACCAGGTGCTCCCCGAGCAGCGGCATGTCCGCCGCACGCTCCGAGCACTTCGGTCCGCCAACGGCAGCCAGACTGGCAAGGGTGCAGCATCCGCTCCCGACTCGGGCGGTCAGACCCAAGGCAGCGGCCAGCCGCGTCGTCGCCAGACTCGCCGCCATCGGCGGACGTGATCGATGAGTACGTGATCGAGGCGTGGTGGAGCGTCGGGCGACCCCCGACCTCCCCCGCCACACGCTCCCTGAACCAATTTGACGAACGCATAAAACATTAAGTACAGTAATGAAGGATTTTTAATTATGAGCGAAGTACACGAACCCCTTCCAGTTATGGACAGGTTCGTAGATTCTTCGGAGATTTCGGAGCGTATCCGTGCACTCAAGAGAGCACGGAATCTTCGAAGTGTCGCTCAACTTGCTGTTGTCTCGCGTATGCGCGCAGAGGCACACGCTGCTGCCAATACGTTTCGTGATTTTTACGTCGGTACGCACGAGGACGGCGCTGTCGACACTGCCGAACTCCGCACTGAGTTAACTGAGGCAGAAACCGCCCTTGCCCGCTGGGTGCTCATGCAAGAACACGACGAGTTTCGCACGATCGACCTGGCACGAATCGAGAATGCCGGGGAATGGGACGCCACCGCCGGCGCCGAGGCGGACATCGCAACTATCGCTGCGCAGTTACGCCTGGCCGGTAACGGCGGGCACGTTATTGACCGCGACGTAACAGAGGCCAAGCGTCGTATTATGGTAGACCCAGGCGTCGTCTCGTCGAAGGGTCTGATTGCCATCCGCCGCAAACGCCTGATGCTTGCGACAGCGCCGCACGATGTTGTCTTCCGTGATATGCGCCCCGGTACAGACAAGCGTGTTCATGGCCAGCAATTGGCCGCTACATCTCACGTTGAGATCGATAAGGTGTCAGAATTTATTCTTGACCTTGATTTGCTCCGTCGCATGCACCCGACTGCTGCTCGAGAGGTCGAGGCCGCCGTTCGTGGCGACGCGCCTCCAGAAATCACCAATCACGGCCGCAACCTTGTGTCGCCGCGAATTGTCGAAGCAGCGATCGACGTCAACCATCCTTTGCTGACGCCAGCGGTTACAACGTATTTTGCTGACCGCAAATTCAAGAATATACGCCCGGCTACAGATGATTCCGAGCTCGAGATGGCGAGCGTTTAGACGGCAATCGGCGCCTTGATGCCAGGGTCAGGGTCGTAGCCTTCGAGCTTGAAGTCATCGATACCGAAGTCGAAGAGTGAGTCTACCTTTGGGTTGATCCACATTGTTGGGAGCTTCTTTGGCGTGCGCGATAACTGGAGATCAACTTGCTCTAGGTGGTTTACGTAGATATGCGCATCACCAAATGTGTGCACAAAATCGCCAGGTTTGAGGCCAGTCACCTGTGCCATCATCATCGTTAGTAGCGCGTAGCTGGCAATGTTGAATGGTACGCCCAGGAATGTATCGGCGCTACGCTGGTACAGCTGGCAGCTCAGTTTGCCATCGGCCACGTAGAACTGAAAGAGCGTGTGGCAAGGCGGCAGGCCGGCCTTGGCCATCTCATCGATGTCGGCAGCGTTCCAGGCTGAGACGATGATGCGTCGGCCGCGTGAGTCGTTGGGGTTTTCTTTGACGGCCTTGATGGCGTCGATGGCCCGCTGAATCTGATCGATGTGGCTGCCGTCTGGTGCTGGCCAATTGCGCCATTGGTAGCCATAGACTGGGCCGAGCTCGCCGTATTTTTTTGCAAATTCTTCGTCTGATTTTATCTTATCGGTGAATTCTTTTATCTGTGTACGCCATTCATCACTGTTTGGCTCTGGCAGCTTTCCGCCGGTTGATTGGATGTAAGCTCGGAAGGGCCAATCGTCCCAGATGTGTACGTCGTTATCGACGAGGTATTTGATGTTGGTGCTACCCTGGAGGAACCATAGTAACTCGTGGATGATGCCGCGCAGGAAGAGCTTTTTGGTTGTGACGGCTGGGAATCCCTCGCTGAGGTCAAACCTCATTTGTCGGCCAAACACGCTCAGCGTGCCAGTCCCGGTGCGGTCGCCATGCTTCACGCCGTTATCTTTGATATCTTGCAGGAGGTCTAGGTATTGCCTCATGACTTTCCTTTCTGGAGCTTGGTCTTGGCCAGCTCCCAAATACGGTTATGAATGTCTTCGATTGGCAGCATGCTGGATTCGTCCTTCATGCAGTCAATGCGAGTGTACTGGTCAGGGAATAGTTCGCAAATCTCCTGGTAGACTTCTGCGGAGCGGCGCAG
>DATEFF010000081.1:0-23897 GCA_035280785.1 Saccharimonadales bacterium (SeqCode) | reverse complement strand
TCGACTTAACAACCGGCTTCACATAAGTACCGTTCTTCACGATCTTGTCGACTGGCTTCACGATGACTGGATCGCCAGCTTGCTTTTTGTCCGTCTGAACGCCGTCCGTCAGCGTGATCTCGTAGGTTGTGGTCTCAGATCCATTCTGGCCTTCCTGGGTTACTTGAGTCTGGCCGGACGGAAGCGAGGTGTCATCTTGGGTGACGGTCGTGAATGGAAGCTCTTTACTCTCTGTCTCTAGCCTCGTTGCTACTTGCGGAGCGGGGGCTTCTTGCTCCTTGGGCTGAGATGTTTGAGATTGAGCAGGCGGCTGAGGGGATTGGTCGCCACCGCCCATGGCATTGCCAACACCACCGAGGGCGAACAGCACGACGGCAGTCGCAAGAACCTTCTTTTTGACTGACCATTTTTTCTTCGGGATTGGTGTCTCGGTTCCTGAGCTTTCCATAAGCTAAGCCTGTTTATTAACTGTATGTAATCACACAAGTAGAAACTTCACAATCACTACACAAAAACCGCAACAAGCGTTGCGGTTCTGATAAATAAGTTCATGGTGGACCTTCTGTCCGCCTATTCGAACCGTCAAGCCCAGCTTGAGGGTATGGAAGACGTGCTCGCTCGCGTCGCGGAGAACGACACGGCCAACTTGCCTGGCATAGGCGCGAGCGAGGCGAGAACCCGCTGGTGGAGCATGGCCGACCGGCTGAGCGCTGCCGACATCGAGACGCTGGCTGAGCGCTACCGCTCGGGCGTCAGGGCTGCCCATCTCGCCGCCGAGTACAACATCAGTCTCAGCAGCGTCAAGCGTCTGCTTCGAGCACGCGGCGCGCGACGCCGGGAGGCTCGATCATGAGACAGCCCCAGCAACCTGCCGGACCTCGCCCCGCGAGCCGTGGTCCGTAAGGCCGAGACAGTGAGTCCGATCCGCCGCACGGGGTGGATACCTACCCGTTCGGCACCCTCAACAACTAAACAAGAGAACCCGACCATGACCCACACCCTCCAAGGAGGTGATCTTCAAAGCGGCCCGCGATCAGCGGACGCAGCGATGCTCCCCCGCAACACCATCCTCATCGGCGATGTCCGTGACCGCCTGGCCGAGCTGCCCGCATCGTCCGTTGACACCGTCATCACCAGCCCGCCGTACTTCGGCGTCCGCGACTACGGCCATGAGCAACAGCTCGGAGCCGAACCCGACGTAGACGGCTGGGTCAACGGACTCCGTGACATCGCCCGCGATCTGGCCAGAGTCCTCCGGCCGACCGGCTCCCTGTGGCTCAACCTGGGTGACAGCTTCTCCCGTCGACCACCCGAAGGTGCGCCGACCAAGAGCCTGCTGCTCGGTCCGTCCCGCGTCGCCTTGGCCCTGGTGAAGGATGGCTGGACGCTCCGTAACCAGGTGATCTGGGCGAAGTCGAACCCGATGCCTTCCAGCGTGACCAACCGCCTGAGTACCACGCACGAGGTCATCTACTTCTTCACTCGTTCGCCGCGTTACTACTTCAACCTCGACACCATCCGGCAACCGCTCGTCACCACGAAGCGGCAGACCACCCGCGACCCCAGCCGGACGTACCCGCCACCAGGCTTTGGTGCAGTCAATCGCCAAGGCTGGACCCTCAACGACAACCGCGGCCTGTCTCGCCTCAAGGCATCCGGCCTGGCCGGTCATCCTCTTGGCAAAAATCCCGGCGACGTCTGGACGCTACCGACCGCTGGCTTCCGTGGTGGCCACTTCGCCGCCTTCCCGCTGGCCCTGGCTGAGCGCCCACTGCTGGCGACCTGCCCGGAGCGGGTCTGCTCGGCGTGCGGCTCGCCGTGGCAACGTGCCCTCGAACGCCAACACGGCCGACTGCTCGCCGTGGGTGAACTGCAAGCGGCGTGTCAGTGCAACGCCGAGAGCCTGCCCGGCGTCGTCCTCGATCCGTTCATTGGCACCGGCACGACAGCATTGGCCGCCGAGAGGCACGGCCGAGATTGGCTCGGCATCGAGCTGAATCCGGCGTATGCCGAGATGGCTGAGAAACGCATCGTTGAGCAGCGAGGCAAGCTCGGCGTCGCTGCCTGACACCTCCCCGGTGTCATGCGGCCGTCGTCGTCATCCCACTCAAGGGATGGCCGGCCGCACCAACACCGAGGAGGCTTCCGTGACCACGGAACCCCGTAACGGCGGCAGCGTGAAGACTCTGGGCATCAAGGTGCCCGACTCTCTCCACGCTCAGTTCGCCCTCGTCGCGCAGCTTGACGGCATCTCCCTGGGAGATGCGGCGATTCGCGCGGTCGAGCTGTACGTCACCACCAAGAAGGCGGAGCCGGACTTCGCCGCCCGCGCCAAGGCTGCACTCGACGAGATCGAGCGCGAGGCAGCCGCCAGGCGCGGCGCAATCCAAGGCCTGTTCGGGGCTGACGCCCCGGCAGCCGACGCTGCCGAGCCGACTACTGGTCAGTCTCGGCGGCGTAGCGGTGAGGCTTCCAAGTAAGCACGGAAGCCCACGCTGAACCGGAGCGGAGTGGCGGTCACTTTGACCGCCCTCCGCTCCACAACCCACCTGCACGCCAGACCCCTTCCCCGACTCGCACGGGGAGTGGCCTGGTGTGGAAACGGACCCGCCCACCAGGCAAAAGCCCATAGGGTCCAGAAGCGAGCGATGCGCCGTGATTACCGCCATCGTGATACCTGTCAATCCCAAAGAGCCGATCCGGCTTGAGGAGATCGACCGAACCGACCTCAACGCCTACCGCCGTCTGGTGGATGGGAGCTTGGAGGCCATCAATCTCGACCGGCCGCCCGCGAGCCTGTGCTTCAACGAGCAAGGCAAGCTCATCGGGCTGCCGCTCAACCAGCGGGCGACGTTCCTGCTGTGGGCGCACAACAGCGCCTTCCGTGGTCAGGACGTCATCGTGGGGGATGCCTTCATCCTCGGCCCGCCAGACCGGCAGGGCGACGACACCACCGCGCCTGACGACCTGGTGACGCTCCTCTTTCACACGGAGCGCTACCGCATCCTGGTGCAAACCAAGGGCGACGAGAAGTTCTACGGCAACCGGCAAACCTTCGACTCTTGGTTCGAGGCGTACCGCTACGGCGTCGACCTGGCAAGACGCTGGAGCCAGGTCGAAGAAGTTCAGGTTGTGGCTGAACGGCACGACGAGCTGAACAAGCTCATCGAGAAGTGGCTACGCATCGGCCAGGAGAACCCGTGGATTAGAACGGCGTATGACCCGCCGTTCACGTGGGAGAGCTTCGCCGAGTGCTACACGCTCGCGGAGCTTCAGGAGCGCATCGTACAGGCGAGCTGGTCGCTCGGAACGGCGTTCTACTACCGGGATCTGTGCTTTATCAACCAGATCGACGGTGGGGACGAGTGGCTGACCATCCGCTATGACATCGCGTTCGAGAGCATCACGTTTGCGCCGTTCATCGAACGCGGTGAGTTCGCTTCACTGGTGCAACGACTGTTGACCGCTTCAAAGGAGCAGTGTCAGCAGTTGGAGTACTAACCTTTCCCCGCCGCCCTGGCAAGAACGCCAGGGCGGCGGGGAACACCTGAATTTCAGGTTGCCAGATCGGCACGTAAACGACTCGTTTATCCTTATGAAAGATCCCGAAGGCAATGTGACCGAATGAGTATGGTTGCCAAGTGACACCGTCGTGCCGCATGTACCCGTCGGCACTTGAGCGATTGACACCCTCACAGAAGCGTCCAAGCCATGCGTAGCCATTGGCGTTGCCCTTATTGGCTACAGATTCCTTGGCCGCGAGGTCAGCAACAAGGTTGGTTACACATAAGCGTCTTTTGTAATCACAAGTTCGATGTGACACCGAGTGAGAGCCGGCAGGAAGCTACAGAACCCACACAGCATAAGCACACTTTCTAGTCGACTCTATGCCGAATCAGGCTCGTGTCTAAGGGTACGTTGGGCTGCGTAGCAGACACACCTCCGGCACGTCAGCACCGAGATCGTTCATCCGCTCGGCGCATCGTTGACCCCGTGTGCCATCTGCGGCCACCATGGACGACAAGAACGCTTCACCAAATTTCTCGCAAGAAGGCCAGATGCGCGCCCGGTTCCTCGGCAAGGCGACCAGTGGTTCACCAAAACGCTCGATGAATTCGAGCCCTTTGGTGAATGCCACACTTCACGTATGTGGCTTGAGAGGTTGTTGCCCGCGTGTGTGGGCTGCCTCAACGTCCGAGCTCGCTACCTAGTGACTTCGCCCTTGCCGACGCGGGCTCTATCGCCGACTCTGGCATTGCCGCGGACTATGGCATTGCCGCGGACTACGGCGTAGTCGTAGATTACGGCGTTGCCGTGGACCTTTGCCCTACCGGCGACCTCGGCGTTGCCGTAGACCTCGGCCTGGCCGTAGACCTCGGCCTCACCCACGACTCTGGCCTGGCCGTAGACCTTGGCCTCGTTTTTCACCTTGGCCTTATTGCAGATCATAGCCTGGCCCGAGACCGTGGCCCAGTTATAGACCTCGGCGTCGCCATAGACCTGGGCACTGCCATAGACCTTGGCTTCGTGCAGGACCCTGGCGCTGCCATAGACCTGAGCACTCTCATAGATCCGGGCACCGCCATAGACCTCGGCGTCGCCATAGACCTGGGCACTGCCGTAAACCTCAGCCTCGTCGTATACCCTGGCGTTGCCGCCAACCCTGGCGTTGCCGTGGACCTTTGCCCTGCCATAGACCCTAGCGTTGCCGCCAACCCTGGCCGTGTCGTAGATCTTCGCCCGGTCGCCGATATGAGCGCGGCCAAGGACCTTGGCTTTCGGCCCAACATATGCAGACGCGACAACCCTGGCCGTAACTGCTACAAGGCCCCCTCCGTTCCGGTGAGGGCGGAAATCTACACCGTCGATAGTCACGATGTCATTGTTATTCGACACTGCTCGTGCCCCCAGTTCAACTCGATGTCGCCACATCGCAATTGCGGTGCAGCGGAGCGATTTGAACTGGGGACGTCTGTTTAACGGAGGAGCGTAGAACGTCGTTCCCGTTAATCACTAGCATATTTAAAACCATCTGTCTTATTTTGTCAATAGCAATTTGGGGCGAGATCATAGACGGGAGCTGGCCTGTTTGTCGTTTATCTGCGCATCCACTTATCGCCCTGAGGGGTTATCGAGCTGGGTCCTCGCTGGCTAACAGCCAATAATGCTCGAATACGTTTCGCAAAAAGGTCGCCAGGTACGGGTTGGCTATCTCAACGCCAAGCTGAACCTCGTGGTCCCATGGGTTGTAGATAAACACCGTGTCCTCATGTATCGCGATCTCCGGCCTGATCTGTAGGACTTCCGGGGCAATGTAGTGTGGCAGATAGCTCCTACTGTAGTCAGGCAGCGACGTTAGCGTCTCGGCGCCCGGCCACGGGTTCACAATGCATCGCTGCACGATACCCCGGGCGACGACCTCAGCGCGATATTTTTCGGCCCACCGTTTGCCAGTGGCTGCGTTGTGAGAGCCGGACGAGAATATCAGGACCTCGCCGGGCAGTTTGAGCTCGTTCCATAGCATTTGTTTCAAACCGCTCAGGCCGCGAAAGGCTTTTATGCTCAATGCCTTATCTTCTGGAACCAAATCTTCGAGCATCACCAAAAGCTCGCCCAGACCTTCCCGCTGCTCCTTGGCCCTATGTTCCTGCTCGACAACCAGCAATTCTAATGATGCAGGGTCTGCCGCGACAAGCATCTGGCCTTCGTCTGTCGTCTGTTTGCCGAGCAACCCAGCATCAGACATGGCGTCCACAATTCGGTAAACGTTCGACCGGGCGATGCCAGTCAGCCGACTAACCTCCACGGGAGTCTTGGGGCCATCAAGCAGCGCCAAGAAAATTTCCGCCTCCTTTTCGGACAGTCCCAATCTTTGTAGTCGTTCGAGTACAACCGCAATGTCTCTCATTAGTAGAGACAGCTTAACAAATTATCCCTAGCTATCATAGACTTTGCATAGCAACTTAAACGGATCAAAGAAGTCATGACCAAAGTCACCGGATGTGGCAAGCTGGCCCCTGAACGCAACGAATTCGATAGCCTGCCTGCCGTTGGCGATTTCCGGCTGCCGCCGACGCTCGACCCCGATGCGTTGGATCTAGGCGCCTCGGTCGTCAGGCAGCTCCGCAAGCACGGCCTTGCGATTGTCGGGTTTCGCCCTGGTGCCGAACAGGCGATCATTGATGAAGCCTTCCAGGCAACGGCCGAGTTGTTCACCGAGCACATGCCAACAGACCAAGCAGGCATGCGCTACAGCGCCGGCGACAACGGAGGCTATCGGGCGCGCAAGGTGCAGGCAAACGAAGAACAGCAGGACTTGAACAGGACGTTCAACATCGGCCCTGCTGGCACATTCATACCACATCGCAATGAGATTGAGGGCTCGGTAGTGAGACTGGAACGAGCTCGAAATGTGATTGTCCGCAAGCTTGAGCAGGTACTCTATGCGCTACCGCTTTCTCATCGCCCGCCGCTGGACGAAGGCACTGTGCTGTCGGTCAACTTTTATGACCAGCCCGGCCAGTGGCAGCAAGGCACGCATTGTGACGGTGTGCCACTGACCGGGCTGGTCATTAACAGGCTTGGCTTGCAGGTGCGGTGCCAGGACGGCTACCGGCGAGTGGCCCCCGATACCAAGCGGCTTGTCATCATGAGCAGTGGCATCTTGCAAGGCATGGGCGAACCAACGGTGCACAGGGTTGTTGTGGAGAATCCAAAGGACCTGGAAGGCCGCATATCGCTCGTTTGTTTTGGCACATTCCCGCCAGACCATCCCGCGACGGCACTCATCGACCCTGCGTTGCCGGAGGCCATACGGGATTCAGAAGAAGATTTCGCCTTGCGTGACCCTAATGATCCGCAAGCACCCAGCTTCTATGCCTTCCCTCTGGAGTCGGACCACTGGAATGAGCGTGATAATCCCAAGATCTCTAGCGATGAGCACGCCGTCCGTATATGAGCCTGATGCAAGAGGAGACGGCCGTTCGCAGGCAGCGGCTACGGCCAATTATCGGGGTTCCACGACAGCAAGGGATATTTATCAAAAGTATTGACATATTTGCATAAATATGCAATAATGACGGTGCAATGAATTGAGCCCATAGCTCTTCATCGCGCTCTTTCCAAGCTGCGAAGCCTCCCAACACTAGTCCGTCAGTTTGCCCCGTCAAATCTGCCGGGGCAAACACATCGGACTAGGGGGTTTGGAATGGCTACCGACGTCGAAATCAACGGAATCAAATACCGCCGCCATCAGAACGGCGGCGGCCTGGTGGCCCTGACCGCCGAGGTGGCCCCGACGGCGTACGTCGGGGAGCACGCCCGAGTCTCCGGCAAGGCCAAGGTCTATGGCAAGGCCGAGGTCTCAGGCAAGGCCGAGGTCTCAGGCAAGGCCGTGATCTATGGCAACGCCAAAGTCTCCGGCTACGCCCGAGTCTCCGACAACGCCGAGGTCTCCAACTACGCCCGGGTCTCGGGCAATGCCTGGGTCTCCGACAACGCCTGGGTCTCGGGCAACGCCTGGGTCTATGGCAAGGCCGAGGTCTCCGGCAAGGCCGAGGTCTCCGGCAAGGCCGAGGTCTCCGGCAAGGCCGAGGTCTCGGGCAACGCCCGAGTCTCCGGCAACGCCCGAGTCTCCGACAATGCCAAGATTTCCAACCACGCCCGGATCTCAGGCAACGCCGTGGTCTCAGGCAACGCCGTGGTCTCGTACTTTGCCGAGGTCTACGACAACGCCCGGATCTCAGGCAACGCCGTGGTCTCAGGCAACGCCGTGGTCTCGGGCAAGGCCTGGGTCAATGGTGACGTTAAGCTCTCTGGCAACCCGACGCAGCAGTAAAACCAGCGCCCCCACTCCCCACGACTATGCGTCCGTGGGGGTGGGGGCCTTTTCATACGTATGTTACTCATCCGAGGAAGCCATTTATGACAATACATTTCAACCTCATTTCGGCTCGGACGCAATGACTTCGACACCGAATCTACCCAGCTCTGACGCCCCTCACTGAACCCCGTGAGCACTCCATCCTTGAGTGTGAGCATCCAGTCACACTGCCTCGAATACCGAGCCTAAGCGGGGGTTCTATGGGCTGCTACAACCCGATGTTTGAGCGGCTTGCTACCCCACTATGGTTTGGCTGACTGTGCTCGCCTGTCTGCCATGACCTTGGCGATTGCTGAAACCAACTGGCCGTGCTTGTCCAAGCGCGTTATTGACGACAAGCCCAATTCCCTCGCCAACCTCCGAAGCTGCGGAACCGTCATACGTTTTAGGCCTGCCAGTTCGTGGTTGAAGATGCAACCCGCAAATCCCGGCAACGGCTCGCTTGTTCGTTCCCACAGTCCGTTTCCGAGAGGAACCCATTTGCAGGCGCAGGTTTTCGGGATCTGGTCGTGAGGGATTGCTGCGGGGTTCATCGTTGGTCCTTCATCGGCGTGTCATCTTTCAAGCCCTATTCTTTCTGGCCATCGTACTCTCAGCTCCAGCGGATGCGTTGCTATTATCCCACGCTATCATTGCCGGGTAGCCCGGGGAATCTCACCTCCAGCCCCCCACAGAGTGAAGTAGGACCTAAACCTCTCGATTTATCCGGCTCGTGCCGCTCAGGTGTCAAGTCGTGTACCGCAGCGTCCAGTGCGCGAACAGGCCAGGTTGCCGTTTCCGGATCCCTTGGAGCCAGTCTCGCGCACGGGCTTCGCTGCGTTTGAGTCGCTCGTACTTCCACCGCGCCCAGCGCATCAGATGACGATCAACGCGCTTGTAGTAAAGGAGGCAAATTTGATAAGATAGTTGCAATAGAGGAGAGACGATGGTAAACCACAAAGATATCGTGGTGGTTGAGAATCTGCACAAAACCTATGGGGCTAAGCCTGCGGTTGCCGGTATTAGTTTCGCAGTCCGCGCAGGCGAGGTTCTTGGTATCTTGGGTCCCAACGGCGCTGGCAAGACCACGACGCTGGAAATGTTAGAGACCTTGCGCGCCATCGACGGCGGCACGGCCATGATTGACGGCTTGGATGTGGCGCGGGAACCCGGTAAGGTCAAGGCCATCATTGGGCTACAGACCCAAAGCACCGCCTTTCACGATCGGGTCCGGCTCACAGAGCACATTGAGCTATTTGCCAGTATTTTCAACCGGCGAGTGGACCCTCATGCATTGCTCCAGGACGTACAGCTCGGCGACCAGGCCCACAAGTTCTTTGAGCAGCTGTCGGGCGGACAAAAACAGCGCTTTAGCATCGCGATTGCCCTCGTCAACCAGCCGCGAGTGCTGTTTTTGGACGAGCCCACCACCGGCCTGGACCCGCAGGCGCGGCGCAATCTCTGGGAGCTGATCGCCAGTCTCAAAAAACAGGCGATTACCGTGATACTCACCTCACACTACATGGACGAGGCCGAGCTGCTGTGCGACCGGGTGGCGGTGATGGACGACGGCAAAATCATTGCTCTGGACAAGCCAAAACAACTCATTGCCGATTACGAAAAGCGCACCGGTAAAAACGATGCAGATCTGGAAGATGTCTTCATCAGTATGACCGGAAAGGAATTGCGGGACTAACAAGGATGAACAGTTATACGCGAACGGTATTAATCCTGGGGCGCAACCTTATCCTGCGCAGTGGGCGCAACTTGGGTATGACCAGTTTATTTCTGCTGCTACCGACCGTATTGCTGGCGATTTTTGGCCTGGTCAACGGCGCCGATACGTCCAAATTCACTGGGTTGTTTGCCATTTTCAACGGGATCGCCGTGATGTTGCTGGGTGTGGTAGGGCTGGCTACCATGCTGCCAATTGATAAGAAAATGGGAGTACTGCGGCGGCTCCAGGCCACCCCGTTTAAAGCCTCACAACTCATGCTCGGTAGTCTGGTAAGCTCGCTCGTGCTGGCGTTTGTGGCGGTGTCGATTATGACAATCGTGGCGTTGGTATTCTTTACCTTCCAAATGCACGGCTCGTATTTGGACTTCGCCCTGTTTACGCTGGTGGGGCTCATAATGTCGTGCGGGATTGGCCTGGCGATTGGCGGTTGGGCGAGTAACGATACCAGCGCCACGTTTGTGAGCCAAACCGTGTTCCTGGGTTCCCTGGCCTTAAGCGGTGTGTGGATTCCGCGCGAGGCGCTGCCCGGCTGGCTGCACGACCTTAGTGCCTACTTGCCACTGACGCCGGTCATTGAGGGCGGGCGGGCGATTGTGGCTCAAGGGGACGGTCTGCTAGATCTAGGGCCGCAACTGGCTATCATGACGGTGTGGGCGGTGATCGCGTTTGTGCTAGGCGCAAGAATCTTTCGTTGGGAAAGCGGCGCGTCATAGCGCAAGTTGATATCTACTACCGTGGCACCGCTCCGATGGGATGGCTATAGGGCAGGGCGGGCTCGCTGACATGATCGAGAATGTCGCCAAAGTCTGTTCGCTTGACTGACCCACACTCAATACATAACCAATAGTTTGCGCGCTACTTCTTGTTGTTCTTACTGCGCTTAACGATTTCATCGTTACTAATCGGCGGCGTGCTAGCCATTATCTTAACTACATCGTTAAACTTTTTAGAGTGTTTTGGACCTTCGTTCTGTGGCGTATGTTGTTCCCTGCTCTGGTTGAGACCAGCTTGCAGTTCACGGATGATAGAGCCGAGTTGACCCGAGGAAACCATTCCAGGCCCAAGCGGGCCTGACGAGTTTTCGCCGACCGGCGGGAGGGTTCGTAAGGCAGCGCGAACCTCTGGCGACACGTGGCCTAGCTGCCAGCGGATTTCGTCTTCGACGGCTTCTGGCCGGTCTGGGTTTGCAAGGCCAGTGGCCTGGGCAGCATAAGCAGCAGCACTTAGCGCATGCGCACCCATATGACAGACGGCGACGGCCTGACCAGCGGCGTGAGCAACGGCCAATGCGGCGGGAGCCTTTACATCACCCGCACCGACGCCACCAGCAAACCGACGGCGAATCTCCTCGGCAGTATTAAGCTCTCCCCGGGCGAATGCACGAGTCCGAACAATGAGAGCTTGAGGCCGGTCATCATCTGGAGCCTCAGCCTCAAACAACCCTAAGACCCGCTCGACGCAGTCGGCGACCCACGCGGCAACAAGACGTCGGTCGGCTTCGCTTAGTGTCTGTGGAGATCTGTCACGCATTGAGCGCCTTTACTTGTTCTGCTGCCATAACTGCGCTTTATTATGCGCCCGGCATCCACAAAGATCAATGGCAGTGCCAATGCACGCTAAACATAACGTTGTTTCCGGCTGACGAGGTCGTTGGCCGCCTGCCAACCAACGTGGCCGCTTTGGGTGGCCTGGAGGCTCGTTAGCGTGCCGGTCCGGGTTGCCGCAGGTGGCGAACGTTGTTCGGCAACGGTGTGGCGACACGTCGCCGCTCTGGGCTCCAGGCTGGGCTTGGTGGACCTCGACGCGGTTATCGTGGCCCGCCACGACAGGGCCGGAGGCCAGCACCGCCGAAACCTCCAAGGCCCAGGCCTGCTCGGCGATTTGGAAGGGCGTCGTCGAGGTCTGGGTGGCCCAGCCGGCGAAGTACTCGCACAATCGGTCGGCGGAAAACAGCGCCGCGTCTCGTTGCGACAGTACCGATACGACATCCGCCACGCAGCGGTATCCGCGCTCGGCGCCGACGACTAAACCGAGGTCGACCAAGCGGTCACATAGGGCGGGCGCATCCAGTACGTCGGTCAAGGCACCGATGTATTTCGGGTCCAACTCGACATCGGCCAGAGTCGCCAGAAGCCGCAGAACGCTCATCGCCTCCGCGTCAAGCTGATCGAGCAGCAACGGCAGCAGGTCCGCCACGGCGCCGGGCCGAGGCAGCGCCGCTTTCCCGGAGGCATCACGCTGGGCAAGAGCGACGGCGCGCAGGAGCAGCAGAGGCCGACCTGTCGCTGCCCCCACTCCCCACGACTATGCGTCCGTGGGGGTGGGGGGCCTTTTCATACTATGTTACTCATCCGAGGCTATATAGATATACCGTTACGGTATATACTGGGTAGTATGAAACCCAAGAAACTCCATACTTTCCGCATCAAGCCCGGCAATGATCTCAAATTTGAACTTGACGATTCGTCAGTGACTATTCGCAAAGCAGCCGCTGAAGATGTCGATGCAATCTATGAATTTGGCAAGGCCGTTGATGAATTCTTGGTCAATAAGGAAACTGTAAGCTTTTGGCCAAAGGAGCTAATGGTTCACGCTATCCAATCTGACGATGTTCTTATGTTAGTTGCCGAAGACGAGGCTATAATTGGCTTTCTGATCGTGAATTACAATAGCGGTCTCAGAAAGACGCTAATCGAAAACATTTACGTGCAGCCAGACAAGCGCGGTCAGGGCATAGGCGACAAGCTACTAAGACGCATGTTTGAACTTCTGCTTGAAATGGGCTGTGAGTATGTAGCGACACTGGTACCACCCCAAGCTCAAGGTGCGATTGATCTTTATGAGAGAAGCGGGTTTAGCCAGGGTGAGACGTTTGTGTGGTTAGATAAAATCCTGGACGATAGATATAAACGACATGCCAAGACCCAAAGGCTCAAGGAACAAAAGTAGCTCCGCGCCTCATACCGTCAACAGGACCACGCAGGAAAGAATACAGTTTCTGGCCAATGTTCAGAGCAGATGGGGTGCCCTGCTAGCTGAGCAGGGCACCCCCTTCCCGGCTTGTGGGCCACACCTGCCCAACAGCCAGGGTCTTACTGACGCCCCGCAGCGACAGGGCGTCACTTCTCGGCAGAGGAATCCCATCACTCTAACGCCGAGGTTTTGCTGAGGTGCCGAGCCGTAGTTCGGGCACCTCCTCCCGGCTTGGGAAAAGTCGATAAAACCAAGCCGGGCGCTTACTGTGTCGACGCCACCAACGGCTTGCCGCGCACCATGCCCCACAGCGACCCGATCACACTCGGCAGTTGGAACGCCGTCCGCCACGCCTCTTCCAGGCGGACATAGCCGTGTGCGCGCAGGTCAGCTTCCATGCCGGGCAAGTGCGTGGCGCCCCAAACGAGCACGACGTCCTGAGTGCTGGCGTGTACTGCGTCGAGCGCCACCTTGTTGCGATGGTCGATCAACACACGGTGTATGGGTTGCACCAGCTTCTTCTGTACCCGCGGACTGTTCGACGCGCAGCGGCGGAAGGCCACCGCGATACTGAGCCGACACGCATACGGAGTCTTGGTGTCGCCATCGGCCCAGTCCATCATGTGGTTCATCCGGCGGGTGTTGCGCAACAGTTCCTCTGTGCCGGTCATGCGGATAATCTCAACCCGGCTGAGGTCGATAAACTGCCAGGTATCCGGGTACGGCAACATCGCGATGTTCTGGTCGGCCCACCCGAACATCGGCAGCCGCTGAGCCTTGAGGCGTTCGCAGCGCTGAAGTTCCTGGATGAGTTCGGCCTCTCCTGGTGTCAGGCCGATGACGCTCTCGTCGGCAAGGCGTTTGGCCGAGCCTTCGTTATGGACCACCGCGCCGTTGGCCTCGCACTTCTCGATGGCCTCCTTCACTTCGGCGAAGTACCGCGGTTCGGCAACATGCACCATGCCGATAAGCGTGACGCGTCGTCCAGTGCCGGGGTGGGTGTAAACCCGCTGCGGCGTTTGCAGCGAGCGGCCCTGACGGCGCAGGTACTCGGACATGCTGAGGGAAACTCCTCTTGAATGGGGGTGGTTGTTACCGGGGGTCAGTGGCCCCGGTCAAGCCGTACGTTCCAGGCCGCCACATCGGCACCAACGTCGGCCCGTTGGGCATGTCGAGCGGGAATGTCATGCGGAACCCGAAGTGCTCGTAGAGCGTCCGCGTCTGGATACCCGTGGCTTCCAGGTAGGCGGGTACGCCTTCCTTGTCAAGCTGCTCCAACCGGTGCTGTAGCAGTGCGCCGCCGATCCCCTGCCCCTGGCAGTCAGGCTGCACCGCGAGAAACGCAAGGTAGTGGTGCGGCCGGAACTGCGGATGGTGGACATGCATAGTCATGTCGAGCATCACGAACCGCCCGACCGCATCTCCCGTGATCTTCGCAAGGCGCTCGTCGTAGTCCGGTATGGGCATGTCGATGTAATCGCCGACCGGCCACCACAGCGCCACAGCGTCAACGTCTTCGGTGGCGTCGACCTGGCCGTGCATCAGGAAGAACTCGGCGAAGATGCGGAAGTACTCGGCGTATACCGTGCGCCGCGTTGGCCGGTCAGGGATAAGCCAGTTGGCGAGGTCGCCATCCAGGAACCCGTCGGCCAAGGTGTCGATGACGCAACCAACCTCATCGAGCGACGCCGTGTGGATGCCGAAATCTGGCCGTGCGTCGCTCACCTGGCACCGTCCACAGTGAGCGAATTTTCGATAGCCGGCGCAGCGGTTGCGCTGTTGGCCCCAAGCCCGATGATCGCGTAGGTCACCGGTTGCCGCAGCTTGATGATGAGCGCCCAGATGATGCCGACCAGTGCAGCTCCGCCGTACAGCGACGGCAGGATGACCGGCCACGGTGAGTTGGGATCGGTGATGCCAAGCAGCACGTCAAACTGAGTGAGCGTCAGCCACAGCACATGCAGCAGCGCGGCAGTGGCGATGACAGGCGCAACCACACGGCTCCACAGGCCAACGCCTGCACGGCTATCACGGCGGGCAAAGAAGGCCACCACGGCAACTGAGGTCGCGGCCATCAGGATGAGCACGCCCAGGCCGCCAAGCACCGTCCACCAGAAGAACAGATAGACGATCGGGTCGAGGCCGGTAGCGGCGTAGATGGTGAGCACCACGCCGGCGAGAATGGTTTGGGTGATCGATCCCCACTTGGGGGCGTTGTTGTGCTGGCCGGTCATGCCCAGCTCTCCCAACAGTGCAGCGCCGAGCCCGATGCCGATGACGTTCGGGTGCAGCCGGCGCTTGCCGATCATGTATTCGTGAGCGATGAAGTAGTACGCGTCCGCGACTGGCAGACGGGGGTCGAGAGGAGCCATTGCCTCGATATCCCTACGGTGTGTTCCGGGTACGCGGATGCTGGAGTGCGCTCGCCCGTACGCGAACCTGGCGTTCGTTGCCGTGGTTTCCGTTCCACAAAATTTCGACGCCGGTGACGTCCACCCACTCGGGATCGGGCGACTGCACTGGATCGGCCGTCACGCGCAGGGTGAGGTTGCCGGTGCCGTAGCAGTAGTCCGGCTCCTTTAAGTGGATGAGGTCGCCGACCTCAACTGCGCGGATCACTGGCCGCGCCGGTCAGCGCGCATGAGCCAGTTGTCGGGGAGGGACACCAACTTTCCGGCCATCACCAGGCGCTCGAAGGCGTCCACCCACGGCTCACACCGCAGGACGCCGCAAGCGGTGCAGAGCCCGTTGCTGGCACTCAGCCGGTGATCGTTGAGCGCCTTACGGAGGCGCACGAGGTCGTCCTGCGTCAGCTCTTTACGTACAGAAATCACGGCGCACCACCTTCGGCTATGCCTTGAGAGGGCGCGCGGCGACAGTCCCCCTCCAGGCCCACCGCCACGCACCCGGCTTAAACGCACGCCACGCCCATCCCAGAGTTGGCCAACTCAGCTGCCCACACAGCGCGGGATCGCGCTCTCGGAGCGGCTACGGGCATGGCATGCTGGGCTCATCATGCGGCATCATTTGATGCGCCGCAAGACGGGTGGCTCAACTGATGTCCCGGTATAGGCGGCGCCGCAACTGCTGAGCATCATGGTCACGCTGCGCTATGAGGAAGGGTGCAACATGAGGGAGACTTCGCCCATGGCCCGGTTCACTCCACCTACCCCGCGGTCACGCCGTCTCGGGCGTGAGCTGCGGAGATTGCGCGATGCCAAGGGCTGGACCATGGAAGCGGCGGCCGAGAAGCTCGATTGCTCAACGTCACGAATCAGCCGCATTGAGTCGGGCGACATCAAGCCACGCACGGGTGACGTGATGGAACTGCTCGTTGCCTACGAAGTCGCGCTCGACAGCGATCCGGGCAAGTCGTTGCTTGCGCTCGCGCGTGACCTTCGTGAGTCCGGCTGGTGGCAACGGCTCGATGCAATCTCGGGCAGGTACGCCACGTACATCGCGTACGAGGCCGAAGCCAGCGAGCTGAGGAACTTCGAGCCCACGCTGATCCCCGGCCTTCTACAGACCGAGGCGTATGCCCGCGAAGTCAACAGCGTCGGACGGGAGACGGATGCAGAAACGATCCAGCAACGGGTACAGGCACGCCTGACCAGGCAACAGGTCCTGACGCGCAAGCCAGCGCCGCTCAGGCTGCACGCCATAGTTTCCGAGGCCACCTTGCTGTTCGAGGTGGGCGGCCCGGAGGTACTGCGTCAGCAGCTTGAGCACATCGCCAAGCTGGCGAGCCGGCCGAACATCACCGTGCAGGTGTTGCGCTTCGCGGCAGGCGCCACACTGGCCGACCGGGGCGGCTTTGCCATCCTGACGTTCGAGCGTGACGAACCAACGCTCGGCTACGTCGAAACACCAGCAGGTGAGTTGTTCCTTGAGTCGCCGAAGGAGATCGGGCGGCTCAACGCGATCTATGACCACCTCAAGACCCTGGCCATGTCGCCAGCGGAATCGGTCAAGTTCATCAGAGAGCGAGCAACATAATGGAACGGAACAAGTGGGTAAAGTCCACTCGTAGCGGTAGTAACGGGCAATGCGTTGAAGTGCGCGACCGGGTGGACGTCGTCGACGTGCGGGACAGTAAGAACCCCGGTGCTGGGACGCTGACGTTCAGCCCGGAGCAGTGGACGGTGTTCGTCGCGGAGGCCAAGCGCGGCACGTTCGACCTGTGAGGCTAAGGGCACCCGATCCACAGGCGGGTGCCCTTGGTGTTTGATCGTCGTATGCCAGCTGAACCACGCCCGGAGCACCTCAAACCGGTGTTGGCGATCTCGCGCGCAAGCACGGGCAAAACGGAGTACTACGCGGGTGATCGGGTCCTGTTAAGCGCCTGACACTTGCGAGCCTATCGCACACAGGTTCTAAAATACCTGCGTGGAGCACCTGCTACGCCACTGGACGAACGGCCGCTTCGGCTGGGGGCGGCGCGTTGTCAAAATCCACTTCGGCGAGGCTGGCTGGCGAGCGGAAGCCATTGAGGGCGACGGCGACAGCGCCAAATCCCGCTCGTGGGCACCGCCTACAGAGGAAGACGCGTTGCAGCTTGCCGACGAGCTGATGAGCGATGCGGATGGGTGGCGGGGAGTTCAGAATCGGGCGAAACGCCCGCTGATGGCACCGTGGCACGCCAAGATCATCATCTCGCTATGGAGGGTGTACCGCGCACCGACGCGATCGGCCGCCGCCAGGCGAAGGGTTCCTGGAGTTATGTATTTGATCGGTACGAGCTAGCTCGACAACAAGCTAAGGTTTGATTGGCTTGGCTATCTTCCCTATTGATCGGCCAGCTGCGCGGCCTGACCACGCACCAGCGTGATCAACTCATCCCGCGACAACGCCTCCGGATTCAAACACCCACGCACCCGATCACGATCGACCCGAGCCCTGCAAACACCGCCAGCTCAGCCCGGCGTGTCACCGCAGCAACCGCCAGCCAAGACGTGAATGTTACCTCACAGGATTGTTCTTTGTTGATAAGCATAGGCATTTGGAGTACTATTAAATACAGCTATGGCACGATTACCACAACCCGGGGGCGACTCTGGTGTCTGGGGAACAATCCTCAACGATTACCTGCTCGCTTCGCACAACATTGACGGCAGTATTAAAAGCAGCGCGGTACAAGCGGCCGGCGTTGGGACATTTGCCACGCAAGCCGCACTTACCCAGGAGATTTCTGACCGCACCGATGCCATGACAGCCCACGCGAGCGCGTCCGACCCGCACGCCGATGCAGACTACGCGGTAATGGTCGGTGGTGGACGTAAGATATTTGTACAATCAGCCGACCCTGCAAGTGTGCCAGGCGGTGGCGTGCAAGACGGCGATTTGTGGGTTGATATTTCGTAATGGTCATTGTTAAGAAGCGCACGAACGGACAGTGGCAGGTGCTGAGTGGCGACCACTCGAATGTGGTTGCGTCGGACCCGCCTACGGGTGTAACGGCAACGACGCCAACGTCGGGTGTGGCGCGCGTTGTATGGACACCGCCGGTTTTTACGGGCAACGGCGATATTCTTAAGTACACGATCGAAGCAAGCGTAAACGGCGGGGGTGTGGCCAAATCGGTCCAGGCAAACCCCGAGGACAGGAGTACACTCGTAACCGGGCTGACTGCTGGAACGTCGTACACGTTTAGGGTTGCGGTTATAAATTCGTTCGGTACGGGCGGGTACTCGTCGGCGACTGTGCCGCTAGCTATTACTACATCGAACGCCTACGTGCTACCAGACGGCCTTACTATTCCGGCCGGATGGGTCAACCCTGCAACGGCCGGTATCTTCGGCGCTGGCGCGGAATATGGCGATTTAACCGTCCACGAAGGCAGCCTTGCAACTACCATGAACGGCCAGGTTATCGAAGATCTCGATATCCATGGCAACATAGAGATTAAGCACAACAACGTCACGGTGCGCCGCTGCCGGATCCGCAGCACGCAAACCTCTACGGTCATAACTGGCGGCGAGGGCGTGGTAGACGGCAACAAGTCAACTATTGATGGCCTGGGCAACCGCATCTGGTTGGCAAACAACTTGCTTGTAGAATACTGCGAAGTTATAGGTACTGACGACCCCGAGATTAACGATCAGAGCGGCATCACATCAGGCGGCAGCACGGGTATTACTGCCCACTTTAACATACTACATGGCATGTCGGATGCCATCACCCTGAACGACAACGCGACCGTTCGCAGCAACATAGTGTATGACATCAAGGTGGCCGAGGGCTCGCACGCTGACTGTTTCCAGATCACCGATGGTGATAACACTGTGGTCGAAGACAACGTGCTGCTATGTCACACGACAACTGGAGCCCCGGTTACCGGTGGCGACGGCGTGCAGCGCGTGAATAAAGACACTGGCTACGGCAACGCAGCGATCCAACTTGGCGCACAAACAGGGCCCCTGACTAACCTGACTATTAACCATAACTACCTGTCTGGCGGTTACTACACCATCAACTCCAACAACAGCGGCGAGGGCGCGAATGGTCCGATCACCGGCGCGTACACTAACAACGTCTTCTCTGGCTACCAAAAGTACGGCCCTGTAGCCAACTACGGCTCTGGTATGACATTCGACGACTCTAACGTGTGGGAGGCAACGCGCGTGACGAACAGCTGGTCCGGCCCTGGTGACACCATCGAGAAGTACTACCATTTGACGGCCGGTACGCAAGTTAACGGAACGGCACCCACAACTACACCATGAGCAGCTTTTTATTAGTTGTCGGCAACGATTCGGTCCTCACGGCGCAAGACACGTTTATACGTGACCGCCTGCAAGGTCAGGGGCACACGGTTACTATTATCGACGACGGCGCTGCGGCGCCAGTGGCGCTCAACACGACGCACCACGCGGTGGTGATGAGCAACACCGCAAACATTCTCCAACTCTCGACAAAATATAACGCGACAACTCGCGGCGTACTGTCGTTCTTTGCGTACCCACACTCTAACTTTACGATACAAGCAAGTCCATCGAACGGTGCATCTATTGTTAACCAGTACGTTTTTGCGGCAGCCGGTGATGCGATTGCGCCGACTGGCTCGGGCACTAACATCGCCTATCTGAGTGTTGCCGCAGTACACACATATATTGATGATAATGGTACGTCATTGGGTTCTGGTGCCCTTAAGTTTTTAACTGCCCGTAACGACCTTCCGGCGCGTGCGACAGGTGTGCGCTACGATACTGGCGCGCTTATGACTGGCGGCGTAACCGCTCCTTCCAGGCGTGTGCGCATGGGTTTTACCGACCTTCCGCTCCTCAACGCAACAGGGCTTACCTGGTTTGATAACGCCGTTACATGGGTTACAACCGCGCTCGATAACCAAACGCCAATTGCCAACGCTGGACCAGACCAAGCGGTGGCTGCGGCCGCGCCGGTGACGCTCGACGGCACAGGTTCTACAGATAGCGACGGTACGATTACAGGCTATGCGTGGTCGCAAATCAGCGGCACTGCCGTAACGCTTTCGTCGGCAGCAGTTGCGCAACCGACGTTTACATCACCGGCATCACTGAGCGGTGCAACGCTCGTGCTTGGCCTCGTGGTGACCGATAACCATGGTGCGAGCAGCCCGCAAGATACCGTCACGATCACTGTGGCCGCGCGTGCGTCTATCAAGGTTCGCACTGGTGGAGCATGGGTGGTGAAGCCGCTCAAAACCCGGGTCGGCGGCGTTTGGCGGGACTGATGTATGCCAAGAGGCATCGGCGTTACTAACCTGCACTGTTGTGGCGAGCTCGCTCACAACACCTCTTCATCGAGTGGATCCCGGATTTGCTGAATCTGTAGCGTTAAATAGAGTATGTTACGAGTCGAGTTCTTCGTCTCCCGGCATTAGCCAGCGCGGGCATGGTTCTTCTGATACCTTTTGCCACAGCGATCGTGCCTCTGGTTTGAGACTTTGATTGACTGGGTGATTACTCAATACATCACGTACTATTGTGCTCAGCTCGTCCGCCTCCAAGGGCACTTTCTTCTGGGCATCGTTTAGGATTAACCTAAGTAGGTAGGGCTGCGTTGTAAGGTCTGTGAGACGAGAGATAGCGTCGTCTGTGAGGTTCGGCGCAACCTCCGTAGCGAGGGCTATCGCATCTTCTTGTGTCATGGTTGATGGAAAGTCCGTCACGATCTCGGGTTGATCGCCCAGCCCAAGCTGGGTCATGAATCTATGCAACTCGGCCTCCTCGCCCTCGCTACCAAATGAGGTGATACAGATGACGGTGGGTCGTCTGGCAGCGATCCTCCCTCTAAGTGTGGTGATAAAGTTTGAATCCTCAGCCATTCTGGAGACCTCATCTAGGACTACGGCGGACCTATGGAGCGAAAGCTCAGATATAGCCTCTTGTGGTAGCGCCGTCAAACAGTCGACTTGTGCGGGGCTCTCATAACCGTTCGCCCTGAGCGCGCTGTCGAGGGAGTGGTGCAGGAATGTTGATTTGCCCGCTCGGCTCGGGCCAGTAACAACGGCACAGCCGACTGTCTCGACGCTATTCAGGACCTGAGCAACCTGCTCCCTATGGGTCACTCCTGGCGGAATGAGAGTCTCTTTTGCCTCGGCTTGTTCTGCTCTGGCTAGGTCTGTGTATTCAGAACTCACGCAAGCGCTGCGAACTGCTTCTCCAACTGTTCGCCGAGGTCAGCGATTTGGTTATTTGATGCCTTTACTTGTTCTTCTGCCATAGCTGCGCTTTATTATGCGCCCGGCAGCCACAAAGATCAATGGCAGTGCCAATGCACGCTAAACATAACGTTGTTTCCGGCTGAGCCCCGGCACTACGGATGCGCCTACGATGTGCGGCATTCGGCATGCTGAAGGTCTAATCCTTGATGAGCATGGGAGCGCCGTCGCCAGTCAGACGGTTTATTTGTCGAGAGCACGATCCACCAGTGGACGGGAAATCTTGTCAACAAAAGGAGGGATTCATGGAACCCAACGGCAAGGGCCAGGTCAAGACGCTCGGCATCAAGCTACCCCCCCCGGCGCTGCACGGGCAGTTCGCGCTTGTCACCCAGATGGACAAGCAGTCGCTCGCGGAGGCGTCGTCGAGGCGGTGGAGCTGTACGTCAAGACCAAGAGCCAGGCACCAGACTTCGCTGACCGGGCCGCCGCAACGTCGGGGCGGCGCGGCGCGAAGTTTGTTGCCGAACTGACCGGGGTTCCCCGGTTAACCCTCACGATTGGGGTGGTTGAACGTCGCAACATCCGGCCGTCCTGGGCGTTCGAGGGCTGGGCGATGAAGTCCGGCTTCGACCCGTACGACGAGGCTGTGAGAGTCAGGGTCGTCCTCGACCGCGAGGACGGCACGTCGTACTAGTCCGCGCTGTTGCGAGAGAGCCCTTTAACCTGGCCATACAAAACGTTCAATAGGCTAGCTTGCTCACTCAAAACGGGCATTGTCCGGTTTCGTAAGGCGCCCGATGAGCGGCAGGGTGGCACATACGATAACGAACGAAACGAGCAGGCCGGCAGCGATAGTAAGGCTGTAGGCCAGCCCCGGGAATGCTATGGGCGTTCCCGCTGGCGCCAAGACGGCGATCATCAGCGCTGCCAGACCAAAGCCGGTACCAGCCGCCACAAAGGTTACGGCCATGAGCGGCACGACCGACTCCCATAACATAACTTTGTAAAGTGCTCCAGACGGAACGCCGCTGAGGCGCAGTAGCGTGAACGGCCGCTTGCGCTCCACCAAGCCGCCGCCGACGGCCACGGCGAGACTGCAACCGGCTATGATTAGCGTTAGGACGGTGGCGGCAATGATGATTCGTTGGATTGTTACCGCTGTTGCCAGCTCATCTTGACGGACTTCGCCGTACGTACGCGGTACCTGGCCGGACAGTGATTTCGCATTGAGCGTCAGCAAGGTTCGCACCTTTTCAAGACTGGAAGCATCGTTAACCTTTACAAACATGGCGCGCAACGGCAGTCCGGTGAAGTCGTTCTTGATGGCCTCGCTCTGGGGACGGACAATTGGCTCGCTAGAGTGGCTTATGATGGTATTTTCATCAACCGAAACTTGCATTGCCTCGACTCCGGCTGGACACTGCCCGAGCAAGCTGAGTTGCCGCAGGCTATCGCAGCTCATGCCTTGCATAAGGATGGATATGGGTCCGCCCGGCTCCTCTCCATCTCCGGCCGGTGGTGGGCCATCTAACGGTTCGGGCGCCTGCGGGAGGGCGTACACCGGAAAGACACTGACGCCGGTATAGGCCCTCAACCGGACAGTGAGTTTCTCGCCATCCTGGGGCGATAGTCCGTCTTGGGGATTGGATATGGCATCACAATCGTCGCTGCAATCAGGGTCGCCGGAATTATAAAACCCGACGGCCATTACATTGGTGAGCGCGTCGACTTTCGCAGTACTGCCCGTGAGGATGGTCGGGGCAATGGTCGCGACGATTGTGCCGATGAATACCGCCAGCACCAGACCGCTAATGGATCGGAACGCCGCCTTCGGGTTGTCGGCCAGCCGCCGGGCGGCCAGCAAGGCCGGTCCACTGCGCGCCACCCGTACCATGAGGCGCGTGGCTTGCATGGTAAGCCACTGGCCGGCCGTAATGAGGCCGATCATGATGAGCACAAATCCGGGAAGGGCAGCCGGAGACGTAGGATTGCGCTCCTCACTGAGGGCAGCCGCTCCGATAAACAGGACAACGCCAAGCAGCAACGGGAGGACTTGCCAGGCTTTGGGAGCTGGGGGCGTCACTTTGCGGCTAACGCCAAGGGGCGAGATTCGCACCTGCCGCAGGCTCGCGAGCGCCGCACCTGCCGCGGCCAGAGGTGTGCCGAGCAATATAGCCAGGTAGCCGAGCACCGTGGGCGTGACATCGGCGGCGAAGAACCGGGTACCGGTCAATGACAAATCGGCAATTTCGGGACGCAGCAGCCAGAATATACCCACACCGGCCAATGCGCCGAAGGTGGCGCCCACGACCGCATCCACCGAAGCGATGAGATTGATCTGGCGGGGCGTGGCACCCACAAGCCGCAGCGCGGCGTAGCGCTCTTCGCGGCGGGCGGCCGAAAGCCGGGTGGCGGTAGCGATGAGGATCAGCATGGGGAAGAGTAGGCCGGCCACAATCACGACAAAGGAAAACTGCAACAAGGCGGTGAGCTGGGTTGCCTTGGGCGTGGCATTAATGGTATCTACCGGGAATGCCTGGGGCGATGCAGCCAGCCCCTCTGATGCGCGCCCCACATAGGCAACAAGGGCGTCGGGTCCGGTCAAGGCTTCCGGGCCTATAATCCCGATTTGGGTGCCGGGGAAGCGGTCGAGGAGCTGATCACGTGGTACGGTTGCTAGC
>DATEFF010000080.1:0-2127 GCA_035280785.1 Saccharimonadales bacterium (SeqCode) | reverse complement strand
GATGTCTTTGTCGACAGCCGCGCTACCGAAAGTGTTACTTTCAAGCACCTGCGCGCTGGCGACTACAACATCCAGGTCACTGGCGATGACTGCACCGAGCTTTGCCTTCGTGCAACAATCGAGCAGTGCCCATGCCCACCTTGCCCACAGGAGCCTGAGACCCCTGTTGAGCCAGAAGAGCCAGGTCAAGGCGCTGGCAACCCTCCAGTTGTTGAAGAGCCTGAAGCTCCTGCAACTCCAGAGGCTGAGCCAGTTGTCGTAGAGGAAACTCTGCCAGCTGAGCTGCCCGACACTTCAGCCGGCGCATTCGTTGCAGCACCAGTTGCAACTGTAGCCACCATCAAGCCAGAAGCCGCTAAGAACTTCAACAGCTTGATCTTGGTCGCTATCGGCGCACCAATGGTTGCTTACGCAATCGTTCGCCGCCGCCAGCTGAACGACTAATAGTTCACAACAATCTACGAAGCCCGAGCAGCGCCAAATGCTCGGGCTTTTTGTATACTGGAGTCATGACTCAATACGTTGCACTCCTGCGCGGCATCAATGTCGGCGGCAATAACATTATCAAGATGGCCGACCTGAAGGCTTGCCTAGTCGACGCCGGATTCGAAGACGTCACGACCTACATCCAAAGCGGCAACGTCCTCTTCAGTTCGCCTGAAACTGACGTCAAAAAAATCGACGCCAAGTTCATGGCCGCGATGGACAAATCATTTGGCTACAAAGCGCCGGTCATGTTCCGCTCGCACGCCCAGATGAAAAAAATCGTCCACGACGCACCAAAGGGATTTGGAACCAAACCCGACGACTACCGCTATGATGTCCTATTTGTCCGCGAACCACTCACCGCAACAGAGGCGCTCAACAACGTCTCCTTGCGCGAAGAAGTCGACGCCGCCGCAAAGGGCGATGATGTCTTGTACTTCTGGCGCACCATGCTTCACATCACGCGCAGCCATATCAACAAGATTGTCGGCACGCCGATGTACCAAAATATCACCATCCGCAACTGGAACACCACAACCAAACTCCTAGCGATGATGGACGAACGAGCCAAGTAATCTCTGCTATAATTTGTCCAACACATAAATTTGCGCGAGGAGCGTATGGCGGATACCACACTTCTACGGTTCGTCACTTCCAGCAGACCACTGCTGCTGGGCGTTATTGCATTGTTGTTGGGGCAAATACTCTTTCTGTTTGACTTTGGGGTGCTGTACGTTGCAGCGCTCGTATTTACTGTGGCCGTCGGACTGCCCTACCCCAAGATATTCGGGAGCTTCATTGCCCGTCTGGTCGTTGGATTCTTGCTGACACTGAGCATCGTGCAGGTGGCGAGTGCCATCCAGTTCTTTGTTGCGCCTGACTCAAAGTTTGGTGTGCTCAGTGTTATCACAACCGTACTCACGCTGGCTCTGGTGATTGCTCTTCGGAATGTTCCACGCACATCGCCCAGGCTTTGGGACGGCAAGGATGTTGCCGGGCTCATCGCCGCACTCTTCTTTGTGTTACCCCTGGGCATACTCAGTTTTGGACAGGGCGATCTGACGCGCATCACCACGCTGGCAAGCATCCAAGGCTCTGACGGCGGCAGCCACTACACCATTCTGTCGCAGTCCAGCAATACGCAACACCTCGACTATAGAACGGCCGAGTATTACCCGCGCGGCTTTCATATTTCCAGCGCATTCCTGATGCACGGACTGCACATTAACCAGCACGACCAAGACTGGGCCGCAAACGTCCGAACATACATGGGAATGTACCTGGCCTGGGGTGCGATTGTGACGTACATTGCGTTGTATTTGGCATCCCAGCTACGCGAGAGCTTACCTTCAGGCAAACGCCCTTCGAACCTCCTGCTTGGGCTCGGTGTCGGACCGGCGCTGGCTGGATTGTATCTGTTTACCCTCACGCAGGAAGGCTTCCTCAGCTTCTTCTACATTATTGCCGTCCTCATCTGTAGCTTGATGTTCTTGCACGACCTCAAGCTCAAATCGTCCGAGACAAAATGGCACATCATCGCTTACCTCCTGTTGGCGTTTGGCATAGCCATGAGCTGGGGGCCCCTGCTAACGCCAGTTCTTTTGGCAATCCCACTTTTGTACCTGTGGCTCGAAGCCGGAA
>DATEFF010000079.1:0-7790 GCA_035280785.1 Saccharimonadales bacterium (SeqCode) | reverse complement strand
TATGAATCCTCTAGGGCGGGGCTAGCATTTGAGAGCGAGATGCTAGGTATTAAATAACGCGTCAAGGAGGACGTATGACAGACACAAGTGAACTCGCAAAAGCTCTAATGAGAGCCATAAACAGAAACGTGAACCCTGAGGCCAAGGCGCATTCCTTTGTGGTCTCGAAGGCTCATAATGGCCAGTATCACTGGACTTACTATGACGGGAACTATAAAAAAGTTGCAACCTCTGGCGAAACCTTCGTTCGTGAAGAAGGGGCTTGGGCAGCAGTGAGAAACGTCATTAACGAAATAAAAACAAACTACTAAAACTTTCGTAACCGTGGTCGCTCTCATCCGTTTACGAAAACACAGCAGCCCCGTCAGTGACGGGGCTTTATAGTTCTTATGCTAATGGTAGGTCGGAGTTGTTGCAAGCCTTTATCCACAACTTTGCGCGTAACATCTTATGGTAGAGTAGAAGTAATGAAAGCAATGATCTTCTACCGCCCCGGATCCGAGCACCAGACGACAGTGGAGCAGTACGTGCGTGACTTTGCGCGCCAGACTGGCAAAGAGCTGCCAATGATTGACGTAAATACGCGTGAGGGTTCATATACCGCGCAGCTGTACGACATCATGAAGTTCCCGAGTATTCTCGCCACTGACGACGAAGGCAAGATGTTGCAGCTCTGGCAGAACGACCTTTTGCCGCGCTTCGACGAAGTGAGTTATTACGTAGAAAGCTAAGGACTACCGTGACTGAGACCGAACTCGAATTGACCTACTTGGCCAAAGAATTACCAGCTGACCTCGCGACCCAACCCAACAAACAGTTGGTTGATGTGTATTACCCCTGCGAAGACGCGCATCCATTGCTGCGTATTCGCCAAAAGGGCAACAGCTACGAGATCACCAAGAAGGTGATGGCTAACGGCACCGACAGCTCACACATGCTCGAGCACACCATTAAGCTGACTCGTCAGGAGTTCGACGCGCTCACTGCCGCGCCGGGCAAGCGTATCGCCAAGCGCCGCTACGATTATGAATATCAGGGGCGAAAGGCTGAGATCGACGTCTTTGAGGGTGAATTGAGCGGCCTGGTGGTTGTAGACTTCGAGTTTGCTGACCGCGACGATCAGCTGGCGTTCGAGATGCCGGATTTTTGCTTGGCCGATGTGACCCAAGAGGCGTTCATCGCCGGCGGCAAGTTGGCGGGGAAGTCGCTCGCCGATATTCAGGATGACCTCGACCGCTATAATTATCAGCAACTTCACATTCAGGAGGCATAAAATGGCGCTCAAAGAAATGTTTAACAGAGACCTCATCCGCAAGGAGCATTGGATATTCGGCACGGTGGCAGTGTTTGCTACTGTTGGTTTAATTGCATCGCTCATTCTGTCGGTAGAGAAGTTGCACCTCCTTGAGAATCCAAACGCGGTATTGCCATGTACCGTTAACGTCTTTTTGAACTGCGCGACCGTCATGAATACGCCAGAGGCGTCGCTGCTTGGATTCCCGAATTCGTTTATTGGTATGATGGCGTACTCGGTCCTGCTGACCGTTGCGATTGCATATCTGTTTGGTGCCAAACTGCCAAAGAATTTTATGGCACTGGCTCAGCTGGGCGTGACTGTCGAAATTATTTTTGCGTACTGGCTGTTCCTGGACAGCGTGTTTGTTATCCAGGTGCTGTGTCCGTTCTGTCTGATGGTGACGTTTAGCAGTACCATGATTTTTGCGGCCATCACGCGCTACAACATCCTCGAGAAAAACCTGTACTTTTCGCCCAAGACCCAAGGCCTGCTAGAGAAGTGGGTCGAGAAAGATTACGACAAACTCGCCATCGCTGGATGGGTTGTGGCTATGGTCGCACTTGTATTGGTTCGATTCCCCGGAATCTTTAGCAGCTAAGATATATTGTGCTTTGCTGACCCTTGTGGTTTAGTTATCCTAGCGTCACCCAAGTGATAGGGGGAAATGTCCCATGAGCGGACAGGCACTACGCACTGTTGCACAACTGTTCACGGCGCCGTATGCCGTGGAATGGCTGCCGGCTTTCGCGGCTGCTGCCATCGGTGACCCGGTTGCGGGGGAGGCTCTCGGGCCATTCCTCGGGCCGCCCACCGAGCGCGTCGCCGGCACTAGTCGGTCGCGCGTTCCCGGCCACGAGCACTTCGCACGGACCTGGGCGGTCATCAAGCCTGGGTTCGTCGGGACGGGCCAGAACGAGCGAAACGTCGAGCACACCCGTGCCGATCACCGGCGCACGCGGATTCCTGGCCACCTGGTCGCACTGCCGATCCAGTGGATCGAGGTCCTCACCGCAACTGTCGTTCACGGCCACGGTCGCAACGAACAGCTCGTGGCGGCCATCCGGGCTGCTGCGCTGCGCTTCGGTGCCAGCATCGAGGCTGACCCGACGGTGGTGGGGCTGCCACTCCGGCAGGCCAAGGCCAACCTGGCCAGGTACTTCGCCAACGTGGACATCGTGACCGAGCAGGCCCTGGCCTTCTGGGGAGCCATGGACCACGGTCTGGTCCGCCGTGACCTGGGTGGGACGCCCGGCCGTGTGAACGTGCCGGCCGTCCAGGCCACGCTCACCAGGCACATGCCCGCACGACTCGTGAGTCAGTACATGCGCCACGCGCCTCGCTGACCCGAGCCCGACGCTCACTCCCGGCGCGCTGCAACGACGCGCGCCGGGAGTGGAGAAATATGGTATAATTTAATCTTGAGACGGGTCGGTGTTTGCACTGAACTTGTCCCGCGCATTAACAGCTTCTTTCTGGCGATTTAAGGCAGCCTATGTTTGACGGGAACGTCGATGTCCGTAAGGACATCAAAAATGGCCCAGTGCTCGTCTCTGCGGTTCGCGTCTGCGTTCCTTCGGGTGCGCATCGTTAAGTCCTCAGGGCGGACGGCCCCTGGTTTGTGTTGCTGAGTAATGGTTACTCTTTTTGGGTTGTTTGCATCGCGCATCGGCATTAAGCCGAGAAAGAGGTTGCAGTAATGCTAACGCTTACTTATAAAGATCTGAGCATTCAGATCGACAGTAGCACAATCGCTCTACTCTATATCATTTTCTTGAAGTAGTGTAGAGCACCATGAATTTCTATTTAGACACAAGCACTAGATGTAAGCTCATGGTACAGCCAATCTCAATGAGGCGCCTAAGCTGCGATATCCTTAAAATTAGAAGGGAAGAGCTTTTGGCGCTGGTGGCAGATGCAGATGCCTACTACAAACCGTATCAGCAACGAAAAATTCGTAGGGACGGCACCGTTAAGGTACGCCAAATTGAGCCCTCCGATGGATATTTGAAAAAAGTCCAGAAGAAGATTGATAAAGTCATCCTCAAGCCGGCGATGGCAACACTCCCGGATGAGATCATGGGCGGTCGCAGAGGGATTTCGGTCGTACGGAACGCCACAGTTCACGCTAACTCGCCGGCGCTCATGAAGTATGATATTAAGAATTTTTTTCCTTCGATTACGTACGGACACATCTATCATATCTTTCGTTATCGCTTAAACTTTTGCGAAGAAGCGGCTAACGTACTTACAAAACTAACTACATACCCTTCAAGCAAAGCGCATGTTCCGCAGGGGGCTCCTACAAGTACGAGCTTGGCTATGTTCGCAATAGAGCAAATGACGCTTAAACTAAAGACGCTCGTGGATGCGCAGGATCTTAGGCTTTCGATTTGGGTGGACGACATCACAATATCTGGAACGGTGGATTCTTTGGGAAGAAATCGTACGTCAATAGGTCGTATACTTAATGCCGCGCCGTACTCAATTCACCCGGATAAAGACACCGGCATTATAAAGAAAGGAGGCCGAGTCAAAAACGAGAGAGGGCGTCGCGTAACTGGTGTGGTCATCGACAATACAAATCGGCTAACTCTAGGTAGACGAAAATTGAAAGGCCTAAAACGCCGCGTTGCAAGGATCAAAAAGGAAAGCCCGAGCCTAAGGGGTTCTCTGGCCTTTTTGCGACATGTAAGTCCGAGTCAGGGCAAGAGGCTTTATCATGAGTATAAGAAGAGGGTAGGTGGGCAGCCTTAATTCGTCTACTTGCAAAATAACAGAGACAACGCTACAATCGCTAAAGTAAATGCATCTTGGGAGATTCTCAAGTGAGTGGCTATCAACCACGAAGCAGCGGGAAGAAATCGCAAATCATGCGACGTAGACCTCGCCGAAGCCAGAGCGCGTTAAGACTCGACTGAACCAAGAGCAACTACGGATCACCGAAAGTTGAAGCTGGATGGTACCGCCCCAATTGGGGTTCCAGCATCGACGATTTCGGTGATTTTTATTTATAAGAAAGAATGGAGAATATATGAGCACCAAGCCTGAAGGCAAATCCCCACTAGCCATGCTCGAGGAAGAGCTGGTCGAGACTTGGCTCCGCGAAAAGACGTTCGAGGAGAGCGTGAGCATGCGCAAGGGCGAGCCGCTATTTAGTTTTTACGACGGTCCGCCGTTTGCAAACGGTCAGCCTCACTGGGGTAGCATGATGACAACCGTCTTGAAGGACGCCGTCGCTCGCTACAAAACAATGCGCGGTTACTACGTGCCTCGTCGTTTTGGTTGGGACTGTCACGGTCTGCCACCAGAGATGCTCGCCGAGAAAGAGCTCGGCATTTCTGGCAAGTTGGCGATCACCGAGTATGGCGTTGCTAAGTTCAACAACTACTGCCGCCAGTCGGTCCTGCGCTTCACCGAGGACTGGCATTTCTACGTGCGCCGCATCGGTCGCTGGGTGGACTTCGACGACGATTACCGCACCATGGACACAAGCTACACCGAGAGCGTCATGTGGGCCTTTAAGGAGCTGCACAAGAAGGGTTTGGTGTATGAAGGCGAGCGTGTTGTGCCTTACAGCTACGGTGCCCAGACCGCGCTGAGCAACTTCGAGACCCGCCAGGACGACAGCTATCGCGACCGCGAAGACATCACTGTAACGGTAAAGTTCAAGTTGAGCGACGGCCGTTCGATCCTGGCCTGGACAACCACGCCATGGTGTCTGCCGTCCAACTTGCTCCTGGCCGTTGGTAGCAAGATCGACTACGTACAGGTCGACAACGACGGTGAGCAGCTCATCTTGGCCGAGGCTGCGCTGGAGCGCTACCCAGAGCTGGACGACGCCGAAGTCGTTGCTCGCATTAAGGGGCATGACTTGGTTGGCCACGCCTACGAGCCATTGTTCGACTACTTTGTTGATACACCTGGCGCATTCCGCATTGTCGCCGCCGACTTTGTAACCACCGAAGACGGTGTTGGCGTTGTAACCATCGCCCCAGGTCACGGTGAGGACGACTACTGGCTCGGCAAGCGCGAAGCACTGCCAGTCATCAGTCCTGTCGACGACGAAGGCCGCTTCACAACAGAGGTTAGTGACTACGCTGGCCGCCTCGTTTTCGACGCTAACAACGAGATCGTTGCCGACCTCGACAAGAAGCACAAACTCTTCAAGACAGCCCTATACACGCACAAATACCCACACTGTTGGCGCACCGACGTGCCTATCATCTACCGCGCCATGAGCGCATGGTTTGTGGATGTGCCAAAGATCAAGCAGCAGATGCTCGACGCCAACCAAGAGATCAACTGGATCCCAGAGAACGTCAAAGACGGCGCAGTTGGCAAGTGGCTCGAGAATGCCCGCGAATGGAACATCAGCCGCAAGCGATTCTGGGGTGCACCAATCCCTGTCTGGAAGACCGAAGACGGCGAGGTTATCGTTGTTGGTAGCATCAAGGAGCTGAAGGAGCTCGCCGTTGACCCGAAGAAGGTAGGCGACGACCTGCACCGCCCATTCATCGACGATGTCGTGCTCAAGACCAAGGATGGCAAGCTCGCGCACCGCGTCGAGGACGTCTTTGACTGCTGGTTCGAGAGTGGCTCGATGCCATTTGCGCAGATGCACTATCCGTTCGAAAACAAGAAGGAATTTGAATCAGGCTTCCCAGCCGACTTCATCACCGAATACATCGGTCAGACCCGCGGTTGGTTCTACACGCTGCACGTTTTGGCCGTTGCATTGTTCGGCAAGCCAGCCTTCAAAAACAGCGTCGCCCACGGTATCGTCCTGGGCACCGACAGCCGCAAGATGAGCAAGCGCCTGGGCAACTACCCAAGCCTCAACGAAGTCTTCGATACTGTTGGCGCCGATGCCGTGCGTTACTACTTACTTAACAGTTCGCTGTTCAGTGGCGAGACCGCAGCCTTTGACACAAAGGCGCTCGTTGAAGCTCAGCGCAACGTTATCCAGCGACTCAATAACGTCCACAGTTTCTTCAAGATGTACGCTGACGTCGACGGCTGGAAGCCAGGCAAAGAGCTTGCCGAGCCAACCAGCAAGAACGTCCTGGACAAGTGGATGATGTCTCGCCTCAACCAGACCATCAAAGCCGTCACCGAAGAGGCCGACGCTTACCGCACGCCACGCCTGACCCGCGAGATCACATTGCTGATCGACGACGCCAGTAACTGGTTCGTTCGCCGTTCACGCCGACGTTTCTGGAAGAGCGAAGATGATGGCGACAAGCAAGCCGCTTACGAGACATTACACTACACGCTGGTCCGTATCTCGCAACTGTTGGCTCCATGGGCGCCATTTGTCAGCGACAAGCTGTGGCGTGACCTGACCGTTGGTATGGACGTGCCAAAGTCTGTCCACTTGAGTGACTGGCCAGAAGCTGGCAAAGTCAGCCGCAAGACGCTCGACGACATGACTGCGGTCCGCGAAGCCATCACCGTTGGTCTGGCGCAGCGCGCTGAAGCCAAGGTCAAGGTTCGCCAGCCGCTCAGCACCGTTACTGTGGGGGACCTCCCTGAGGCCTACGCCGACATCATCGCTGAAGAGCTGAACGTAAAGGCGGTGAAGTTTGGTGGCAAGTCTATCAAGCTGAACGTTAAGCTAACTCGTGAGCTCAAGCTAGAGGGCCTGATGCGCGACATCGTGCGCCACGTCCAGAACGCTCGCAAGAACGCTGGTTTGCAGGTTGATGATCGCATCCGCCTGAGCCTCAAGAGTGACAGCAAAGACCTCACTGACGCCGTTAAGGCGCACCGCGAGACGCTGATGACCGAAACGCTCGCTGTTGATCTCGCTGACGACGCTGGCTATGCCCATGTCGACAACGTGAAGGTTGAAGGTCAGCCGCTAGTCGTCTCACTTGAACGAGCAAAATAAGCTCCAAACTAAAAAAGTGCCCGTCTGGGCGCGCCACTCGGTTGAGATGAGTGGGCGCCCAGAACGAGCGAGCAGGGAGCGTTCAGCTCCCCAGGCCCAGAAGGCCGTACGCGGCCATCATCAGGCCCGCAGCGACGCCGATGCCGCCCGAGTAGTACATCCAGTTCCTGTCTTGTGCCTCGCCGGCGGGGGTCCGACGGTGATTCAGGAACAGCAGGCCGAAGCCAGAGATGGCCACCACCAGGCCGATCACGGCGGACAGCACTCTCAGCGAGCCGGCTGAATCCTCACCGGCCGCAGCCGCCTGTGCAAGAGAAACGAGCATCGCGTAACGCCTTCCTTCAGTAGGGACTACGGGTAAATTTATCGGAAAGTGTGAAGTGCGTCAATATCTTAATATTGACGAGAGCGCACAAAAAGTATTCGAAATTAAAAATCGCCCGCCCGGGCGCGCCACCCAAACTACTGTGGGAGCGCACCCGGAACGAGCATCCGGCGTTGTGGCGGGGGTCAGCCGCCGAACAGACCCTGGTAGATCCCGAGGACCCCGATGATGCCGAGGCCCCAGCCGCCGAAGTTCAGCAGGCTGCCCGCGTCGCTGTC
>DATEFF010000078.1:0-4123 GCA_035280785.1 Saccharimonadales bacterium (SeqCode) | reverse complement strand
CAACTCCGACTGGATTATCGACATGGGTCCAGAAGGCGGCCATGACGGCGGCGAGGTGATGTTCGAGGGTACCCCGGCGGACCTCAAGCACGACAAGAAGTCACTGACAGCCCAGTACATTTAGCCAAAACAAAACAGCTCCGAGATTAGTCCCGGAGCTGTTTTTATATCGCGAAAACTAAACGTTCAGCGCTTGCAAAACGTGGAACAGCAAGAAGGCTGGCCACACAATCGCCTTCAGGATTGCCAGGAAGAACCCGCCAACATCGGGCTGCTGGTTAAAGAAGTACACAAATGCGCCGATCCATGCCATAAATAGCACAAAGCCGCTTGGTCCGTGTTCGTGGGTGATCTTTACGAATTGGTTGTCGCCTTTTTTCAGCATGTGAATCTCCTATTTTCTTTATCGTACTACTACAGTGCGGTCTTTAGAAGTGACTTAAGTCCTATTAGGTCGTCGGACAGACTGTCTGCGCCGGCGCCTAACAGCTCGCGTTTGTCGCCAAAGCCATGCAGGATGCCGACCATAAATCCGGCGTGCGCGCCGCGACCGGACTGGATGTCGTAAGGGTGGTCGCCAACAACAACGGCGTCTCGGGCGTCAACGTCAACGCGGTGGAGGAGCTCGTTGATGGCATCGGGTTCTGGCTTGCGAGGGAGTTTGTCATCGGCGGTGATGATTTCATCAAAGAGTTCCTCGACGTTTTCGATGCCGGCAGCAGCAAAGTTACGACGGATCATCATGCGATTGCCGCTAGTGAATAGGCAAAGCTTAATGCCGTCGATGCGCCACAGGCGGAGGAGTTTTTCGGTCTCTGGGTAGGGTTGGATTAGCTGCGTGCTGCGGTTTTGGACTTCGTCGTGCTCAGCAACGAGCTGTTCGATAGTGACGTCAACGTCTTGGTCCGCAACGAGCTGTTCGTATGTCTCAGGTACTGGCTTGCCCAGGCGGCCCTGAATGAACTCATCGGTTGCGAGGTGGGTGAGGCCATGGCGTTTTAGGACGGTTCGGTAGCCATGGAGGATCAAGCGGCGGGTATCAACAAGTGTACCGTCGGAGTCAAAGACGATGGCTTTGACTTTGCCTTCGCGAACTTCGTTGTTGATGTGGCTGAGGCTGGTGGCATTTTCTTCCTGGAGGGTGACCATTTCGGCGATGAGCTGGCGAGCTTCGCCGGTGTCTTTTGCGTTCATGAGCGCAGCGCGCAGTTCGCCGGCACCAGCAAAGTTACGGACGTAGATTTTAAAGAATCGCTTGAGCGGCTCGAAGCGGCGAGGCTCGAGCTCGGTCGAGTATTTGTCGAACAAATCGAGGTGGAGGTTGAGCAAGCCAAGCAGCTCATCGCGGCTGTGGGTGCGAGGTTCTACCTCGAACGCAAATGGGTTCGTGAATACGCCGCGGCCAATCATCACGCCATCAACGCCGTACTCGCGCACGAGCTCTTCGCCGTGCTGGCGGTCTCGAACGTCACCGTTGATCGTCAGGAGCGTGTTGGGCGCGATCTCGTCGCGGAGCTTTTTGATTTCGGGGATAAGCTCAAAGTGGGCGGGGACCTTGCTCATTTCTTTGCGAGTGCGCAGGTGGATAGTGAGGTTTACGACGTCTTGCTTCAGGATGTGCGTGAGCCAGTCACGCCATTCGCTGACGCTGCTGTAGCCCAGGCGAGTCTTGACGCTGACGGGCAAGCCGCCTTCTTTCGCAGCAGCGATGAGCTCGGCGGCGAGCTCTGGCTTGCGAATCAGGCCACTGCCACCGTTCTTGACAGCGTTTTTGACTGGGCAGCCCATGTTGATGTCGACGCCCTTAAAGCCTTTGGCGGCCATATCTTTGGCCATCTGCGCAAATTCGGCAGGGCGATCGCCCCAAATTTGCACGACCATCGGGTGCTCGTCGGCGGTGAACGCTAGGCGTCCGTGCGTGCTGTGTTCGCCCTTGGGGCTGCAATAGCTGCTCGCGTTGGTGAACTCGGTGAAGAAGATGTCTGGGCGAGCGGCTTCGGCGACGACGTGACGGAAGACAACGTCAGTTACTGCCTCCATAGGAGCCAGGATAAAAAACGGACGAGGTAGGTCGTGCCAGAACGAATTCATATCTGTTAATTATACAATTTTGAAGCGTAAACGTCAAACGCTTGCGCTCTCTAAATGAGCGCGTAGGAGCCATTTAAGTTGGTAGGGTAAATACGAGTTGCGCCGGTCCGCGCAGCCGCTTCCAGGACGTTCATGAGCAAAAAATCGGCGCCGTACATAAAGTAGCCGCCATCCGCGTAGTAATGGTCGCGATCTTTGGGCGCGAGTTGGATGATTTGCTGAAGGAGGTCGGCTATGTGTGAACGCTCGACATAGAGAGGATGTGACGGCCTATTTTTATCCTGGAACGTTACGATGCCAGTCGACGCAATAAAGTCACGCATACATGTTGATCCAAAAACCAAGATAGGCGCTTGGCTATCGACGTTGCTGTATGCGTGGGCGATGTGCCGCTGTGCTTCGTCCAAACGCCCCGATACAATATCACTCTGCGGCGAATACTCTTGTTGGAGCCGGTATGTGCCAGTAAGTAGATTATGTCTTTTGTCTATGACGGCCTGTTGGCGGGTGCTGTCGTAGACGCCCTTGATAACCTGAACCGATCCGCCGCCGATATCGACGGCCACGATAGGCTGGTCGGGGAATTCGCGGCTTACCGCCTTAAAGAACAATTCAGCTTCCCTGTGTTGATCGACGACTTCGAGCGTATGACCTGGAAAGTGTGTTTCGATCAGGGCGTGTACTGCTCCGATGTTTTTGGCGCGGCGTAATGCCTCAGTGCCGATGATTGCGACGTCCGTCACGCCCATCTGCTTTAGCTGCTCGGCCGTGAGTTTCAGTGCTGCATTCAGCTTGTCGAGTGAGCTTTCGGTGATCTTGCTGTGCTCGTTGATGCCTTTGCCCAGCAATACTAAGTGTGAATCGGTGGTCAGGAGTTGCTTGTTGTCAGTATCAAATATAGCAACCTTCATTTTGAGGCTGCCGAGGTCGATGACGGCTTTGCTGCTCATCGATTAACGTACCTCAACCATTGTGATGTCGCCAAACTTTTCGCTGAATTCGTCCAGTCGGACGAGGGATTCCTTTTGGGACTTTTGTGCGTATTCGCGGATGGATTTTTCAAGGCCAGTGCTAACTTGGCGAGTTTGGCAGAACTCTTTAAACTCATCTTTGTCGACAAGCTTCCAGAACTTGAGCGGTAGGCCGCCCAGCGAGTCAGGGCCAGATTCGAGGAATCGCTTGGTGAGGTTGCGAACGTAAAAGTCGATATCGGTCGGGTGAAAGTACAAGAACAGCATGTGCCGCGCCGGCTTGAGGACGCGTGCAAGCGTGTCGACATGTGCCACGGCGCCTTCAATGACGAGTGGCACCCCCTGGGCGAGCGCGTTTTTGATAAGTTCGTCAGTTATCTCTAGAAATGCCTTTCGCTCCTCGGTCTCATCGGTGTCGTGGAGGACTTTGCGGAATGTCGTTTGCTCGTCCCAGCCTTTGTCGTCCACAATTTCCAGCAGGACCGCCTCGAGCTCAACGACGTGGTAGCCTAAGTTGTCGCTCAGCCTGCGGCCAAATGTTGATTTGCCAGTTGAAGTCTTGCCGCTGATGTAGATGACGGGTGGCTTTTTGGTTGCGATGATGTGGTAGATTTGGTCGACAGTCATGAGGTCATTCTATTTGTTCGCCAGGAATAAAGCGAGTCCACGGAGGGCAAAGACCAGCAAGATCGCTCCCGTAAAAGCGCAGGCGAGTGTGTTGACCGGCAATTTTGTACGCCTCGAGATCGCATATGCTGTAATAACGCCGCCGGCCACAAGCGCGGCCAGGACATACAGCCACGTGTCCTGAAAGACGAGTGCTAGCGGTGCAAAGTGCAGGCCAACAACCAATGCGATCCACGGCGCGACCAGCTGTGGCTTGCCGTGCTTTTGCAGCCACATGGCGCCAACAAACGACAGGACGACCTCGAATGCTACGACGGCCAGATAGAATGTGTACGCGCTTGGATCTGCCTTGAGCGCTGAGCCGGCGTGCCAGTTTTGCGATGCGAGGAACCCGCCGAGTGCGGCGACTAAGAGCCCAACACCCGAACCGACAC
>DATEFF010000077.1:0-6299 GCA_035280785.1 Saccharimonadales bacterium (SeqCode) | reverse complement strand
CCCCGGCGTCGAGCCGCCCACCCAGAAGGTCGACCTGACCTACTGGATCAACGGCGGTAAGAAGGACGAGGGCTACGGGGTCGTCGTGATCAACAGCAACCCCGTGCTCTTCTGGGCGACCGCCGTCACGCGGTAAGTCGTCCAGACTCGCGGTGGTGCGGGACCCGGCCTCCCAAGGCCGACCCGCACCGCCCGAGGGCGGTGGTTTCACTTGCCGCCCTCAAGCGGAGCTAGCTCATTGGCGCCTTCGGGCCTGCCAACGTGGCTGCTCCGCTTGGGGAACGCAACCCTAGCTGATTGTAATGATATAACTTGTACAAAATGCAAATAAGTTGTAGAGTATACATACAAGAAGTGGACATACATATATATGGGAGAAGTCCTCACCGATCTTAATCAGATTCCATCTGTAGATGCCGCCGAGCAGCGCATCGAAACAGATGGTGTTTTGACGTATCGCGATCGACTCCGTCAAGCGTCTGATAGCACTGCATCGTTTATTAACCTGTCGGCAAGTATTGGTCTTGCTCGCGACGACCTCAGGCTGACGCGTCAGGCAATGGATCGCCTGGATGAATCTCGTGACGGCTTGCTCGCTCGCCAATCGGCTAACCTTATATCTATGGAGCTGAGCGCCGACATCGTTTTAGACTATCGTCGTGACGCACAGCGCGAGGGCTACACAGCGCTTGACGACATGCCTGCCGAGCTTCGCGCTCAAGTGGCACGCAATGCTGTTACGACATACGCCGACCAGATCAGGGGCGAATTCGAAGCTGCGCACCCAGAGTGGAGCAGTGAAGAGCTCGACGCGGCCGCCGCTCAGCGTATCGATGACCATGCAGCGCTCCTAGGCATGAGCACCGAAGAGTACAGCGCATTTGCTCAAGATCAAATTGAATACCACAACCTGCAAGGTGCTGCATCTGAAATTCAGGCCGAGCTGAGTGAGATGCGCGCAGAGCGCAGTGCTCGAGTTGCTAACCTTGGCCGCACCGCTTTAAGTGGTGTCGTGAACTTAGTTGGCAAAGCTCGCAATGCCCCTCTGGCTTTGAGCGCTCGTGCCATGGTGGCCGGCATGTCTATTGGTGATCGTATCCGTAGCATGAGCCCCGAGAATCGCCGCCGAACATTTGTCGGCACGGCAGCTGGTATCGCGGTTGCTGGTATCGCGACCTATCTTGCGTACCGCGCTGGTCATGCACCGGGCGGTAATAGTGCTAACTACACACTCGCTAGCTCGAACAGCCCGCTTCCTCCAACAGGTGTTGGCGCAGAGCATCTGCCTTTGGGAGTTGGTGCTGATACTCAACTTCCAAGTGGCGTAGGTGAATTTACTATTCCAACCAGTGTTGGCGATATTGACCCGCTAACCAGTGTCGGGGCGGATGTCCCATTGGGTGTTGGCGTAGACGACCTTCCAAGCGGCGTGGGCGTTGATGTACCAACCAGTGTCGGCGCACCTGAGGCCACTCCAACAGGAGTCGGCTTTGAAACAGAAGTAATCCCAACAGGCGTTGGCAGCTCGCAGGCAGATCTACCTACAGGCGTCGGCGAATCTGTGCCAACCTCTATCGGCGTTGACGATGCCCCGCTACCAAGCGGCGTAGGTACTGGTGGCGAGAACCTAGCCAGCGTGCACAACAGCAGCGAGCTCTTTACTGGCACTAGCTCTGTGGAGACATGGCCAAACAAGATCCAGGTAAGCGCGTGGAACAGTGATACTTTGGATGGGAGCGTCACCGGCATCAGCCGCCAGATGCTTATCCGTTCTGGCATTCCTAGCCCAAGTGCCGACCAGGTAAACGCTCTCAAGGACGCCCTGATGCCTCAGGCTCAGCCAAATGGTTGGCTACTGAAGGGCCAGGAGCTGGACCTGCGCCCAGCAACCAAGGTCCTTAAGGGACTTTTGAAGTAAGCAATCTCTTGTTATAGAGGTAGAGCCGCCCGCGTATGGGCGGTTTTGCTTTTTTGTGTTGTTATATTGTCTAAAGGGACTTGAAAAATTGTAATGCTTATGCTATAAAAGTAAGTAGTTACTACACAAAACATAAAAAACACAAAAGGTTACAAAAACATGACAACCAAGGAAGCACAAATTGTCCCCGGCCATCTGTCGCTGGGGAGCAGTATCGCGTCATTCGCGTCGCACGCTGTTAACGCATTAGTCGGCAACAGGCAGCTGCTGGACGAGTTTTCGGCAACAGCCGCACACTACGATGGCCTCATCGATGCAATAGAGCGAGCCGGATGGGATCTGAGCAAGCTCGAGAGGGTAAAACACGCATTTGATGAAACGGCAGAGGAGATGATCCGCGAACTCCTCGATAGCGCACCAGATATGCAAGAACACGAAGAGCGGTCATTCCTGGCGCCATTCCATAACGCAATCAAGCAATTTGCACGCATGACCGCAAAAGAGAAGGAAGCCTTCCGCCGAGAATACAGCCGCTTCGCCGACCTTCATGCACAGTCTTTGCAAGAACTTGCAGCCCGAGACATCGCCTAAACTTTGGCAATTTCCCAACCCTTGGGCTATACTGCGACTAGAGGTTATATATGTTTCAATTAGATGAAAACTTTCTGGTTAGCCTAGGCCTTGGGTCTATGCCTGCCGAAGAAAAAGAAGCTTTCCTAAGCTATGTATATGAGGAGCTTGAGCTTCGCGTAGGCACAGAGCTATCGAAAGATTTGAGCGATGAGCAGCTCGAACAATTCGAGAAGCTCATCGACAGCGGCAATCAAGATGCGGCGTTGCAGTGGCTGGAAGGTCATTGCCCAAACTACAAGGAAGTCGTAAAGCAAGAGCTCGAGAAGCTCAAAGAAGAAATTATTGCCAGCAAAGATCGTCTGTTGGGTTCGGAATCAAGTTAAGATTTTTTGGCGTAGCCGCGTAGGAAATCTGCGCCGGTCATCTTTTTGCCGCTTGGTGCGGTGAGCTCTTGTATTTCGAGATATCCAGGATTGGCGGCAACAACAAGTGCGCCATCTTCGTTACTTTGTGCGACATGAGCTTTTGTAACGACGACTTGATGTCCAAGCAGCTCTATGCGGCTTTTGGGCCATACAGCGTAAGCACGGACTTCGCGTTCTAGCTTTTCCGCTGGCTTGCTAAGATCCATCTGGCCATCAGTCTTATTGATCAGTGACGTGAACGTCGCCTGGGATTCGTCTTGTTGTTTTGGCTTAGCGGAACCGTCGAGCGCAGAAGGTAGGACGTCCAGAACGAGCTGGCCGCCAATGGTGAGTAGTTTTTGGGTTAACTCTTGTTTTGTTTCGGTCCCAGATAGCTGGACGGTTTGTTGCGCGTAGATCGGGCCGGCATCCATCTCTTTGACGAGACCCATAACAGATACGCCCGTTTGGGTGGCGCCGTCGAGAATAGCTTGCTCGATCGGAATCGAGCCGCGGTAGCGGGGGAGGAGCGACGGGTGAATATTGAGGATTCCCCGAGGGAAGATATCGATGATGCTCTGTGGAATGATTCGCCCATATGCGACAAGCACGCCGATCTCGGCGCCAAAAGCTTTGAGTTCTTCGATGATGTCCTTGGGGCGGTCAGGGAGTAAAACAGGGATGTTGTGCTTGCGCGCGACTGCTTCAATCTCGAGCTCGCGCGCCTTGCGCGATGTGCCAGCCTCGTAGTTTGCCACTACAGCTTTGACGTCGTAGCCGGCGTCGATAAGTGCCTCAAGCGTGGGCGCGCCATCTGGCACGAACCCACTACTTAACCGCTCATTTCCAAAGAATATCAGACTCTTTGACTTGCTCATAAGGGATCTTCTTTAGTTCGCCATCGTCGCTTAGCTTAAAGAAAGCGTCTTGGTCCTTAATATGATCGATGAAAAGAACACCATTGGTGTGGTCGATTTCGTGTTGGAGCACTCGGGCCAGGAAGCCTTCGGCCTTGAGGCGAACCTCGTTGCCGTTGAGGTCCATTGCCTTCACGCGCACCTTGCTGTAGCGAGGGACGAGGCCATAGACGTCTTTGACGCTCAGGCAGCCTTCGTGGTCGTACTTAATTGAGCCCTCGAGCTTAACGATCTCGGGGTTGATGAGCGGAAAGAAGCTGCGATTGTCTTTGTCGTCAAAGTCGCTGCGGATTACGACCGCTCGGAACAGATTGTCGATCTGGACGGCAGCCAGCGCAACGCCAAGCTCGTGCGGGCGGTGATCCTCCCAATCGAGAGTGGCTTGCTCCATGCTCTTGATGAGCTCTTTAACTTCGTCGGTGACGACGTGGATTTTTTTGGATTTCTCGCGCAGGTGCTGGTTGGGCAGCGTAATAATGTTGTTTCGATTCATTTGTGTCTTAGTATACGTGAATTAACAGATTGAGCCAAATGCTCAAAGGAGATTTGCCGCATCGAGGTCGACCTGCCACCCAACCGGCATCGAGTCAGCAATGACAGCCAGTTCGGCGCGTTTCTTGCTCTTGATAAGAAGTTGCCAGCGGTAGTTGCCGTGCATACGCTCGTAAAATGCTGGCGTTGGGCCTTGGATAGTCAGGTGCGGGTAGGCGCCGCGAAGTTTTGTGGCCATTGTCCGCGCAGCACGAATAGCGCCAGCCTCGGTTTTGTAACTTGTAGTGAGCTTGAGGAGGTAAGTGAACGGCGGAAAGTTGCCGCGTTTACGTTCGCCCAGCTGTTCCTGATAGAAACTATCGTAGTCGCGCTCGAGTGCGTGTTTGATAGTGGCGTGGTCCGGCAGGAACGTCTGCACTACAACGTGGCTTTCGTGCTTGCCGCGCCCAACGCGCCCAGCAACCTGGTAAAGCAACTGGAAGACGCGTTCCTCGGCCTGATAATCGGGGAGGTGAAGGCCGTTGTCTGCCTGCATAACACCGACGACGCTGAGTCGCGGAACGTCGAGGCCCTTCGCGAGTATCTGTGTGCCAATCATAATATCGATATGACCGTCATAGATTTCTTGGTAGCGCTTGTCGAGTGTCTGGTCGGCGGTGTTGTCGGCATCAAAGCGTGCGATGTTGGCCTTGGGAAATGCTTTGCGAACTTCGTCTTCGATCATCTTTGTGCCAATGCCACGGAATACGATGCTGGGGTTGCCACACTCTGGGCAGCTTGGTGGAACTCTGTGGTTGCGGCCACAGATGTGGCATAACAGTTGGTGCTTGTCGGCGTGGAGCGTCATGGGCACGAAGCATGTTTCGCACAGCGATGACCAACCGCAGTTGGTGCAAAGCGTTGTCGGCGCGGTGCCGCGACGGTTGTGAAATAGTAGGACCTGTTGGTCGGCGTGGAGCGCTTCACGCATTCGCGTTAGGAGCGCGTCGGATAAGAAACGGTGTTCGCGAAAGAGCTCTTTACTGCGGAGGTCGATGAGTTCGACGCTTGGCTTCTCGGTCGCAACGGCTGGCTTGGTGAGCTTGATGATACTGCTTTTGGTCTGTTCGGCAAGGTAATAATCGCTGATTGACGGGGTCGCACTACCTAAGACAACCTTGGCCTTATGGAGTTTGGCGAGGACGCTGGCCGTACGTAAGGCTGAGTAGCGCGGAGATTGGTCTTGTTTGTAGCTTGGTTCGTGCGCTTCGTCGATAACAATGAGTCCGAGGTCGGGGACCGGCATAAAGAGTGCCGAACGCGGCCCGACGATGATGACGGTCTCATCGGCAGTCATGACTTCCAGCCACGCCTTGTGACGCTCGGCTTCCGTCATGTGCGAGTGGGTGACGACGACGCGAGGGAAGTGGTTCATGAACTCGGCGACGAGCTGTGGGGTGAGTGCAATTTCGGGTACCAAGACAATGCTGGACTTGCCGGCGGCAAGTTCGTGCCGCGCAGCTTCAATATAAACCTGCGTTTTGCCTGAACCCGGGACGCCATGGAGGAGGAGTGTACCGGACGGGTGTTCGGTGATGGCCTTGATGGCTGCCTGCTGTTCGGTTTTGAGTACAATATTTGTTCGGTTGCGCGTGGCATGGACCGGAACGCCCTTTGAATCACGACGCTTCTTGGAAAGCCCAGTCGGCAGGATCGTCTGGAACACGAGAGCCAAATGCGTCGCATAGTAGTCGCTCATCCAGCCAGCCAGCGAAACGAGAGGTGTTGGGAGGGGTTTTTCGACAAGAATTTGTTCAATAGATTTTGTTGTAAAACTTGGCTTTTTGGTGGGAGATGTAATAACACCAACAAGCTTTTTCTTGCCGACGGGTACGACAACAATCATCCCAACTTGCAGCTCTGACTCGCTCTGGTAGGTGAAGGCGGGCTCGTCGGCTCGAACGACAGAAATAGGGGCCACCAGGTAGTAATACATAGTGGTATTGATTGTAAGCG
>DATEFF010000076.1:0-3703 GCA_035280785.1 Saccharimonadales bacterium (SeqCode) | reverse complement strand
TACATTAAAAAGATTGCCGCTTACCACCAATACTGGGCGGTAGATAAGGCGTTGGCTTCAACATTGCGGGCTATACAGCCGGAATCAGATCATCGTGTTGGTGTTGTGTGGCACACGCAGGGCTCGGGTAAGTCGCTCAGTATGGTGTTTTACTCTGGTAAGTTGGTGTTGGATAGTCGGCTTAAAAATCCTACAATTGTCGTGGTAACGGATCGGAATGACCTCGACGACCAGTTATTCGGTACATTTGGAAATTGTAGCGATTTACTACGCCAGGGGCCCAAGCAGGCCACAAGCCGCGGTAACCTGCAGGAACTTCTGCAACGTGAATCCGGCGGTGTTGTTTTTACCACCAACGCAAAGTTTTTTCCTGAAGACGGCAACGACTACCCGCTGCTTAGTGACCGCTACAACATTATAGTTATGGCGGACGAGGCACATCGAAGCCAATATAACTTTATTGACGGCTTCGCCAAACATATCCGCCAAGCGCTTCCGAATGCGAGCTTCATTGGTTTTACTGGTACGCCAATTGAAGGTGACGACCGAAGCACGCCCGCAGTCTTTGGAGACTACATAGATATTTACGACATTGAACAGGCTGTCAAAGACAAGGCTACGGTTCCAATTTATTATGAAAGCCGCTTGGTTGAACTTGATATTGATAAGACAATGCGCGCCAAAATCGATAAAGAAATCGATGAATTACTTGAGGCGGAAGAGCTTGAACGGCAAGAGGAATACAAAACACGTAACGCACAGCTTGAGGCAATTGTTGGCAGTGGCAAGCGAATAAAGCGCATTGCCAGCGACATTGTGGAGCACTTCGAAAATCGATTAGAAACCATGGACGGCAAGGGCATGATTGTGGCGTTAAGTCGCAGTATCGCGATTGATTTATATAACGAGATAGTCAAAATTCGGCCAAAATGGCACAGCGATGATGACGGCAAAGGTTTTTTGAAGGTTGTTATGACCGGCTCGGCGAGCGATCCGCTAGAATGGCAAAAGCACATTCGCAACAAAGAGCGGCGTAGCAAGCTCGCTGATCGCGTGAAAGACGATGAGTCTGACCTGAAATTGGTCATCGTCTGCGATATGTGGCTCACAGGTTTTGACGTGCCGAGCATGCATACTATGTATCTGGACAAGCCGATGAAAGGACATAATCTTATGCAGGCAATTGCGCGGATTAACCGAGTATATAAAGATAAACCCGGCGGCTTAGTGGTAGATTATCTGGGAGTTGCCGCTGCACTTCGTGACGCCTTGCAAGCGTATACCGTAAATGGCGGTACTGGACGGCCGACACTCGATCAGCGCGAAGCTGTCGCGGTTATGCACGAGAAGTTTGAAATTGTTCAGCAGCTCTTTTTGGGCTTTGACTACGAAAGGTATTTTACAGCAAGCACAGGCAAACAGATGCAAATACTTCTGGACGCAGAAGATTTGATATTGAGCCAAGAAGACGGCGAAAAACGATTGAAGCAACACGTATTAGAGCTATCGAAGGCGTTTGCATTGTCTGTTCCGCACAAAGACGCCCTCGCCATACGCGAACACGTTGCATTTTTCCAGGCCGTCCGCGCCCGGCTGGGCAAACTGGCAGGGAAAGGTAGAAGCGTTGCCGACTACAACACGGCTATTCGGCAGATTGTAGACAGAGCAATTGCACCAGCTGGCGTTGTTGACGTATTTGAAGCGGCCGGATTAGAACGGCCTAACTTATCAGTATTGTCTGAAGAATTTTTGGCCGAAGTTCGCGGCATGGAGCGCAAGAATCTTGCTGTTGAAGCACTACAGAAACTCTTAAACGACGAGATAAGAACGCGCTTCGCCACAAATGCCATTAAAGCGCGTTCATTCGCTGAGCTACTGGAGCAGGCGCTACAAAAATATAAAAACAAAAGTATTGAAGCCGCTCAGGTTATCGAAGAGCTTATTGAAATAGCTCGCCGCATGCGCGAAGCAAATCAAGAAGCCGAAGCACTCGGAATGTCGGCAGACGAAGCTGCATTCTACGATGCCCTGGCCGCACACGGCAATGCACGTGAGGTAATGGGTGATGAACAACTGCGCAGGTTAGCTGCGCTACTTGTGAAACGGGTGCGCGCAAATGTAAGTGTCGATTGGACCAAACGAGCAGATGCTCAAGCGCGCTTGCGTGTTGAAGTTAAGCGCCTGTTACGTGAATACGGCTACCCGCCCGACCACGAAAAAATGGCGACAGACGGCGTACTGGAACAGGCTAGTTTGTTTGGTGACGAGTGGAGCAAGTAGGCTCTTGGACTAAGCGATCCAAGTTGCCAAGGTGTCACGGTCAATGAGAATACAGTCGTTACTCTTGGCGAGCTCTTTTCCTGAGCGACTGTAGTAACTGTTCGTTACCACCATTGCGCGGTCGCACTTATATTTTTCGTATTTAAGGGCCGTTACGACCTGCCGTACGGCTGCCGCTTTTACCATTCCGCTGTAGCGTTTAGCCTGGACACCCCACCTTACGCCATCTTTGTAGGCGATAATGTCTATTCCTAAATCATAAGTTTCGGTTATTTTGACGCGAGTGTAACCTTGCCGTCGTAGCAGATCGGCCACAAATTTTTCAAACTCCAAGCCGGTCATGCCGTCAACTTCTTCTTCGAGGTTGGTTATTAGCAGATGGTGCTGCCGCGCACGCCACCAGCGCCATGTCATGATCGCAAGGACAATAGTCGCAACCACAATAAAAATGAGTAAGACGTAGTTGAGCGCACTATTAAGATCAATGCGATAGGCATAGGCAACCACTACTAAAAATATCACAAGACCTACAGCACCGTCGCCGCCATTGCTTTTACGCCGTTTGTAATATCGGCGGCGGTACGAACTTGCCATGCGACTACTCCAAGTGCTCGGTTAGCCACTTTTCGTAGGCATCATGTAAAGCTTCGATAGAATCAGGGTTATCGAGCGCTGTTTGGCGTAGCCCTTCAACGACTTGAGACTGGTAATGCTCTAGCATCGCCCGGCAATATGCGCGATTCGCTTTTTGTGGGTCGATAACTTGCATGAGCTCAACAACTCTGTCCACAATTTCATCAGTAATGGGATAGCCTGTCATAATTATCATTAGTATACACCGCCTTCGGTTGCTTTAGTGGGGTTTGCTATTATAGTAAGTATTGTTGGACCGGGAATCCGCCGCTATTATGGCTTCTATGTCGAGTTCTTCTAAACGCTCGCATAAAAGCTGTAAATCGGAGAAGACGCAGTTCGAGATTTCCCTGGTATGGTCCACCAGAAATTATCACAAAAGTTCCAGACGTGTATCTGGAACTTTTGTTTTTACAAAGCTTCGAGATCGCTTGCCTCGTTCTTGAGACGGGTCGTAAGCCAGTAGGCGCAGGGCAGTAACACGAAACAGGCAATTGCGGCAAAGACAGCATACGCCGAGCGTGGCGTCCCTACTGCCTGCACCAATAGACCGGTCGCAGTACTGGCGCCAATACCCAGCAGTGTGGCAAATGCCTTGAAGTTGCTAATAACTGTTGCCCGGTGCGACCCAGGGATTCGATCATGGAGCATTATCCTGATAAATGAGCTCGTAGCGTTCAGGCAGCACCAAAGCAGATAGCCCAGAAGGAACAACGGCGCGCTCTGCATGCTCATGACGACGTAAGCGACCGCGGCGCCCCCTGCAATGTAGACAATTCTCTCGATATCG
>DATEFF010000075.1:0-12176 GCA_035280785.1 Saccharimonadales bacterium (SeqCode) | reverse complement strand
TGGTTGTACGGCTCGGCCTGGTAAAACTTTGTCGCTGGCAGGATTTCTGTGGCGATTGGTTCGTCGTAATCTGGCTGCTTGGCCTCTTTGCTTGCCATTGCCAGCTCGTGCTGGGTTTCGTCCAGGTAAAAGATAATCGATCGGAACTGGCTGTCGTATTCCGCCGTTGGGTCGTGTAGATTCCAGAATTTATCGAGCAATTGTTCGAAGCTGATAACGTGCGGGTTAAATTCAATCTGTACCGCCTCGGTGTGGTCGCCCATGTTGTGGTACGACGGGTCGCTGCTGGTCCCGCCGGTGTATCCGACCTCAGCGTGCACGACTCCGTGGAGTCTGCTGAGTTCATACTCTGGCTCCCAGAAATTCCCGAGCGCCAACACCGCAATCTCAATCGATTGGTTCATGTGATCTATTGTATCAAAGCTCCCCGAGGTGCAAACTCTCAGGTTGGCATGCTATACTCTGAAATATCACATCATAACCATCTCATGGAGGGAATTTCCACATTATGGCGAAAGCTACTACTAAGAAACCCGCGGTCAAGGCTGGCTCACTTCGAAAAGAGCTCTCACTCGGTGCGCTGGTAGCTGAACTGCTCGGTGGTGCGTTACTCGCATTTGCCGCACTCATGACTCAGAACAACCCAATCCTCGGCGCCCTGGCTGTGGTCGTTGGTGTACTAATCTTCGTTGAAGTGTCTGGTGCGTACCTCAACCCAGTTGTTGTCGTCGCCGCTTGGGCGATGAAGCAAATCAGCTGGATTAAGGCCGTCGGCTTTATTGTCGTACAGGTTTTGGGCGCAATGCTGGCGTATGTTGTTATTACCAAGCTCCAGTCAAATGGCGTGTTCTCGCTGTTTACCTCGCCTGACCAGATTAAGATGATTGAGCAGACCTATGGTAGTGTCGCTGCGGCAACGCAGGCAGGCGTTACTGTTCGTGCTCCTGGCGAATGGCTCCCAATTTGGGGCGAGTTTGTTGGTGCGATCATCTTTGGCTTCGGTATCGCCAGCGCAGTCTTGGGCAAGAAGCTCGGTTTCGATCGCGCCTTTACTATCGGTGGTGCGTTGATGCTTGGTCTTCTGGTTGCTCTTGCTGGTGGCCAAGCAGTGCTAAACCCGGCCGTAGCGACTGCTATAAGCGCATTCTCACAAGGCGGCATGTGGTCATTCGCCGCATACGCAATCGCACCAGTTGTTGGTGGTGCACTTGGTGCTTGGTTGTTCAAGCTCCTCAAGAACGACGTCGACAGCTCGGCAAAAGCCTAGTACCCGAATTCGTCATACGAATAACCTCCCGAGCGAGTCGTCGGGAGGTTATTTTATGGTACGCTAAAGGGCAGTTATGGGATTATTTCTAAAACAAGACGAGCAGCGAAGCCAGCTGCAAAGCAAGATCGCAGCCGACCTGCAAGAACGAATGAAGATCGAGTCAATTGAAGGTGGCGACAAGAAGCCGCAACCAGCTTTCCTGGATAATCAGGTGCAGACAAGTTCGCACGCCTGGATTTGGATTTTGCTGGGAGTCGTTGCGCTGATTGGCGCGATTATAATTTTGCGGTAAGTGTACGACGATCTGGGCTTCGAGGGCCGGGCGCGCAGTTGATGCGCCCGGCCCTCGTGCGTGCTCAGCGCCAGTAGCTGGTGCCGCAGCCGCCGACGCTGCCGCTGCGGAAGCCGACCACCCACGCCGTGATGAGCAGGTCGGTCGGGTCGACCGGAACGACCGTCCCGTTGACCTCGCTGCTGATCGTGTAGGCGTACTCCAGCGCCACGGCCAGTTCCTTCTCGGTGAAGGCGTTCTGGGCGTAGACCCCGTGAGCCCACACACCGGACAGGCAGGTCGCCATGTACTGGCGGCTGGTCGGTTCGGGCGTCGGGAGCTGGAGCTGTTGCTGGAGCGACGCAGTCACCACCAGCGCCGAGGTGCGTGTTGCCACGATGGCGCCGGCCAGGTCCGCGGTCTTGCGATTGGCCTTCTTCCAGATGCCGGCGATGACATCGGCCGGGAGCGCGATTGCGCCGAACGGCTGGTTGTCGGCCTGGCAGTAGAACAGGCGTCCGTAGCTGGCGGTGACCACGATGGCCTTGCCGTCACGGGTGCACCTGCTGACGTAGCGGTCGGACCGGCTGGTCACGTCGTACGTCACGCCCGGCATGTCCAGCCCGTCGGCACTGAGCGTTGCCCGCCAGACGTTGCGGCTGGACTGCATGACGGCCTGAAGGTAGACCGGCACGTTGGCCGAACCGTTGAGCGTCGGGCTGGTCGGGGACGCCTTGCTGGCGTCGTAGACCGAGACGGCCTTGAGCTGACCGAACTGGGGCAGCGCGGTTGGCGTTGCCGATTCGGCCGGCTGCTGGGTCGCCGATGCCAGTGGCGTCGTCGTGGCCTCGGGCGTCGCGATGGCCTCGCTGGACTGCGTCTTGCCCGGAGTGGGGTCGGCGTTCTGCGCGGGCTTGTCGTCGCCGAAGAGGCTGCCACAAGCAGTCACGAAGAACATCACGAACGCGAGGAACGTCGCGACGCCGAGGCGATTTCGAGGGATGGGCATGTGCACCTGCCTTATCTACTAAAATTGCGCGAACAGATCGTCGTACGAAATATACAATACAATAATTAGGCTAAACTATCAACGATAATTCGTGTAGCTGAGAGGGAAGTCGAAGTCTTGCTCTTCCAGGAGTCGCATGGCTGCCTGGAGCTCATCTTTCTTGGAGCCAGTGACGCGAACGGTATCGCCTTGGATTTGTGTTTTGACCTTAGGGAGGTCTTGGCGGATGAGCGCGGTAATCTTCTTGGCTTTGTCTTGGTCGAGACCTTTGCGGAAGGCGACGTTGCGAGTAACCTTCATGTTGCTCGTTGTCGGCTCTTTGGAGGTGTCGAGGATTTTTTGACTGACGCTGCGACCGGCTAGCTTTTTGCGCAGAATGTCGAGGATGGCGTCGACGTGGTATTCGTTGTCGCCGGTAACGGTCAGGCCGGTTTTGTCGCTATCGCGGAACTCGACGTCGGCGTTGGTTCCCTTCATGTCAAAGCGCGTGCCAATCTCGCGTTTGGTCTGGTCGACGGCGTTAATAACCTCGGCGAGGTTGTATTCGGATACGATATCAAATGAAAATGTTGCTGCCATAATGCCCTTATTATACAGGAGTTACGCAACTGGTCCCGCACCGCTAACCCAAGGGAGGGCGCGGGACCAGTGCTGTCAGGCGGCAGGCGTGACTACCAGCCCGCTCCGCGTCTCGTGGCGCACGACCTGGTGGCCGCGGCTCCTCAGCTCGGCCTCTGCGGCGTTGAGGGTTGCCGGGTGGTTGCAGATGGCCAGGACCTTGCCGGTCAGGACGCCAGCCAGGCGCTCGCTGGCGACGGCCCAGTCGTGTGTGCCAGCCCGGTATGTGTTGCCGGCGGCTTGCGCGGCGATGGCCGCTATGACGTTGTTGACGAGCGTTTGTGCTGCGGGACTCAGGTTTGCCATGCGAACTCCCCCTGCTGCTAGTTTTGCCTTTGACCTAACATTTATAGATTATATCGCTACAGTTTTTGCTGAGGAGGCGTTATACTTGTACTCAAGATATGAACGAGCAACTAGATACTGCCCGAACAGAGCTGCTGAGGCGGTTTGATGAATTGAAAATCAAGCGCGATATTTTGAAGGCCCCCGAGCTGCGCGAACTGTACGGTCGCATGAAAGATTTGAGCAACGAAGAGCGCCCGGCGTACGGTCAGGCTATTAACGAGCTTCGCACCGAGCTAGAGCAAAAGGTCGCTGAGGCTGAAGCCGCCGAAGCTGACGCAAACGTCACGCCTATTGATGTGACTGCGCCGTTCGACAAAAACGTCGCAACCGCCAAGCGCCCACACGCGCTGCCCGCCGCAACAGGCAGTATCCATCCGCTGATGCGTGAGCTCGACCACGTTCTCGACATCTTTTACCGTATGGGATTCACCGCCGTTGAAAGTCGTCAGCTGGACGACGATTACCACATGTTTAGCGCACTGAACTTCCCAGAAGGCCACCCGGCCCGCGACGATTACGACACATTCATGACCGTCGAGACCGATAAAGACGGCAAGCAGTTCATTGCTCCCGCTCACACATCCACCATGCAGAACCGCGTGTTACAGCAGTATAAGCTCAACCTCGAAGAGGGCAAGCCAATCGCCGTTGTTATTCCTGGTCGCGTCTTCCGTAACGAAGATCTCGACGCTCGCCACGAGCACACCTTCTACCAGCTTGAAGGCGTCTACGTCGACAAAAACATCCACGCAGGCAACTTGCTTGCGACGTTCAAGACGTTCCTGAGCAACTATTACCAGCAGGATATCGACATCAAGAGTCAGCCGTTTTATTTCCCATTCACCGAGCCAAGTTTCGAGCTGGCACTGAGCTGCCCATTCTGTCAAAAGAAGGGCTGCAACGTCTGTAGCTACAGTGGTTGGATTGAACTGTTGGGCATGGGCATGATTCACCCGAACGTGCTGAAGGAGGCCGGCATTGACCCTAACGAGTACACGGGCTTTGCATGGGGCGGCGGTATCGAACGTCTGGTAATGATGAAGTACAACATCGAAGACATCCGTCATTTTGAGGCAGGCAAACTAGAATTCTTGAGGCAATTTTCATGAGAGTCGCACTATCACTCGCAAAGTACTACAGCAACCTGAACATTTCTGACAAACCAATTGACGAGCTTGTTGACCGCATTGGTTCGCAAATTGGTGCCGTCGAGGAAGTTATTAGCCTGAAAGAGCAGTACGCGGGCGTATTAATCGCGCGCGTTGTCAGCTGCGTCGACCACCCTGACTCCGACCATTTGCATCTCTGCAAGATTGACGATGGCGGCAAAGCCGAAGGTGTCGAGCGTGACGAGAACGGCCACGTACAAGTTGTGTGTGGCGCGCCAAACGTCCGTGAAGGTCTGCTTGTTGCATGGCTGCCACCAGGCTCAACCGTCCCAAGCACTTATGCCAAAGATCCATTCGTACTGGAAGCTCGCAAGCTCCGTGGCCAGCTCAGCAACGGTATGCTGGCCAGTAGCAAAGAGCTTGGCATTAGCGACGACCACGAAGGCATTCTGGAAGTTGACGAAGACGTCGCACCGGGCACTGCATTTGCTGATGTCTATCACCTCAACGACCACATCATCGACATCGAAAACAAAATGTTCACACACCGCCCTGATTGTTTTGGCGTCTTGGGCGTGTACCGTGAGATCGCTGGCATTTATCACCAGCAATTCGAAAGCCCAGACTGGTACAACACACAGCTTTCGCTGAATTCTGAGTCAACCGCACTGCCACTGACCGTGACGAACGAACTGCCTGAATTGGTTCCGCGTTTTGTGGTGATTCCGATGCGCGATATCGAGGTCAAGCCAAGCCCGGTTTGGCTGCAAACATACCTAATGCGAGCCGGCATCCGACCCATCAACAACATTGTCGACATCACCAACTACTTAATGTACCTGACTGGCCAGCCATTGCACGCCTACGACTACGACAAAGTTGCAGCATTGACTAGCGGCGAAGGCGCTGAAATCACCGTGCGATATCCGCGAGAAGGCGAGCAGATCGCACTCCTGAATGGCAAGACAATTCAACCTCGTCCTGAGGCTATGATGGTCGCCGCTGGCGATAAGCTCATCTGCGTTGGTGGCATCATGGGCGGTTCGGACACAGAAGTTGACGATTCGACAAAGAACATCATTTTGGAAGCTGCCAACTGGGACATGTACGCCATCCGTCGTACCACAATGGCCCATGGGCTATTTACTGATGCGGCTACACGTTTCAACAAGGGCCAGTCGCCGCTCCAGAACGTGCGCATCATTGCCAAGGCCGTCCACGAGGTTCGTTCGCTGGCGAATGGCCTGGTTGCGGGCGAACTTGCCGATGACAACCACGTCGACGCCGATGCGCTCGAGCGCGACAGTCTGTACGCACCCGTTGTTGTAACGACTGAATTCGTGAACGTCCGCCTGGGTCTGCACCTGACTGCCGACGACATGGCAACCTTGCTGCGTAACGTTGAGTTCCGTGTTGATGTGGATGGCGACCAACTTACCGTTGCAGCACCATTCTGGCGAACTGACATTGAAATCCCTGAGGACATCGTTGAGGAAGTTGGGCGTCTGTATGGCTACGACCATTTGCCGCTCGAGTTGCCTCGTCGTGACCTAACCCCAGCCGTTAAAAACGAATCGTTGGAACTAAAGCGTCGCGCTCGCCAGGCTCTGGCGCGTGCTGGTGCCAACGAAGTCCTGACCTACACATTCGTGCACGGCAACTTGATTGACCGAGCCGGTCAGGACCGCGACCTCGCTTTCCAGATTAGCAATGCATTAAGTCCTGATCTCCAGTACTACCGCTTAAGCCTTACGCCAAGCTTGCTCGACCTAGTTCACGCCAACATAAAGGCCGGTTATGGCGAGTTTGCATTGTTCGAACAAAACGTCGTGTACGGCAAGAGTGAGTTGGACGAAGACGGCCTGCCAAAGGAATTCGGCCGCCTGGCATTGGTTTGTGCGGCCGAGCCAAAAGCCGCAGCCGAAAGCTACGGTGGCGCAGCGTACTACCAAGCGCGCTATTATCTGGAGTCTGTCCTGGACGAATTTGCGCTTACAGGCAACCTCAGCTACAAGCCACTGACCGATGTTGACTTCAGCGAACACAAATTGTTCACACAGCTTTTGGCTACATACGAGCCAAAGCGTTCGGCCGTCGTATTCAACGGCGAGATGATTGTTGGCGTTGTGGGCGAGTATAAGGCGAGTGTCGCGACAGCCCTCAAGTTGCCAGCATTTACCGCTGGTTTCGAGATCTTCGCATCATCGCTTGCCCGTGGTGGCGCAAAGCCATACGTGCAGCTTCCACGATTCCCTGGTCTCCAGCAAGACATTTCGCTGAAGGTTCCAGCCGACCTCTCGTATGCCGAGCTGTACAATTTTGTTCGCGATGAGCTTGCAGGCATCCTGCCAGAGCAAACTCGCTCGACCGTTACACCGCTCGACATCTACCAGCGCGAGGACGATACCGACCACAAGCAAGTCACCTTACGACTTGCGATCGCCAGCTACGAGCGATCGTTCAAGGCTGACGAAGTCAACGACTTCTTGGATGCGGTCGCATCTAAGGCAAGCGAGCGCTTCGGCGCCGAGAGAGTGTAGCCAATGAAACCGGGTGGCAAGATTGGCTTCTTTGACTCAGGTCTCGGCGGCCTGAGCGTTATGCGCGCGGTGGCCGCTCAGCTACCGCAATACAACTACGTCTATTTGGGTGATACGGCTAACAAACCGTATGGCAACAAGCCTGCATCCGAAGTTCGTGGGCATGTGCAGCAAGGCGTGTCTTTCTTGTTTGACCAAGGCTGCGAGCTGGTGATTGTAGTCTGCAATACTGCTACCGCCCAAGCGTTACGTTTTATCCAACAACAGTTTTTGCCTAAGTTTGCGCCCCATCGTAATGTGCTGGGCATCATCGTACCGGCTGCCGAGGCCGCAGTCATGGCCACGCGCACAAACCGTATTGGCGTGATTGGCACGCAGGGCGCAATCGAAACTGGTGCGTTTGCGGATGAGATTCAGAAGCTTCGCCCAGAGGCCGCCGTCTACCAGCAAGCAGCACCCGAACTTGTTCCGATGATCGAATCTGGCCTACATCACGGCAAAGAAATTGGCATGGTTATCAGGCATTACTTACAGTCGGTCATGGCTGCGGGCATCGACACGCTCATACTCGGCTGCACCCACTACGAGCGTATCGCGCCGCAGATCGCCGAAGTTGTTGGCCCTGGCATTACGCTCATCAACCCAGGCCCAATTGTTGCCGAGCGCACGCAGGACTATTTGTTTCGCCACGCCGACCTCAGTCACAAGCTAGTACAGGGTGGCGAGCGACGATTTTACTTCACTAGCAATGCACCTGTTTTTGCCGGTTTGGGCCAGGAATTTTACGGCCAACCAATAACTGCCGAGGAGGCCAAAATCTGATGGGGAAGCAAACTGCCCGCGCAATTGTCTTTAACGACGACGGCAAGCTGTTGATGGTCGAGCGCCACAAAGATGGCGAGCATTACTTTGTACTACCCGGTGGCCATGTCGACGAAGGCGAGACGCCAGAGCGTGCTGTTGTGCGCGAGGTTTTTGAAGAGACTGGCCTGGGTGTCACGCTCAACAAGCTGCTCTACACCAGCTCGGACGACAAATTCCAGAACGATCAGCGGATCTACCTCTGCGACTACCATGGTGGCGAGCCTGAGCTCCAGCCGGATAGTATTGAGGCGCAGCTACAAAACTCTGGCGAGCCACAGGAGTGGAAGCCGGGTTGGTTTAGCTTTGACGATGTACGCGAGCAAACTGTTTACCCGGTAGGCCTCTTGAAGTATCTAGAGGAAGATCGCGCCATCAGTTATCACCACAACCCCTATAAAATTATCGAACGAAGGGTATAATAGAGGTAACGAAACCAATTCCGGAGGGAGTAAACAGAGTGGCAGTTAGTGGCAAGACGGTGCAGCGCATCACTATTATTATCATCGCGTTGGTTATGACGGTTGGTACGCTGGGTGCGTATTTTATCGTCATTATGCAGCAGAATGAGCAGACGGCATCACAAAATAAGCAGCAGTATCCAAGTTTTCCTGTGGATGCAACCGCACATAAAGTGGAGGGTAAAGTGAACGAGCTAAAAGTGACAGATCTGAAGGTTGGTGAAGGTGACGAGGTGAAGTTAGGCGACACGATTAAGGTGCACTATAAGGGTACATTCGCGCAGACTGGCCAGAAATTCGAAAGCAGCTACGACAGGGGAGAGCCGGTCGAGTTTCAGCTTGCGGAGGGTCTAATTGCTGGGTGGACGGAAGGTTTGCCTGGAATGAAGGCGGGCGGCAAGCGTTTATTAGAGATTCCAGCTGACAAAGCTTATGGGTCAAAGGGCTCTGATTCTATTCCACCTAACACCGACCTCGTGTTCGAAGTCGAGCTCATCTCTGTTACTCCGAAGCAGTAAATACAACATATAGCGTCTTGAAACACTTCGGGACGCTATATATAATGAAGTAGTCTACAGAAAGGGTGAATACTTATGGCAAAAACAATCAGCATTTATACAACAAACACATGTGTTTACTGTGCTCAGGTCAAGAAGTTCCTAGAGAACAAAGGGCTGACGTACACGCTTATTAACCTGGACGACAATCCAGAGCGAACCAACGAGCTGTTGGAGCTGACTGGTCAGCTGGCTGTGCCTGTGACCGTTGTTGCCGAAGAGGGCAACGATGACGCGCCAAAGGACGTTACGGTTGGCTGGAATCCGGGCAAGTTGACTGCCGCAGTTGCTTCGATGGTTAAGCCACAGGCTGCCTAGTCATGGCCGAACAAAAAGTTCGCGACCTGGTTATTGTTGGCGCTGGTCCGGCTGCTTTGTCGGCAGCCGTCTACACAACTCGTGAAGACATCGACACAGTGATGCTCGAGAAGGGTGTCCCTGGCGGCTTGGCTGCTGTAACCGACTGGATCGACAACTACCCTGGCTTTAGCAAGGGCATTAGTGGCATGGACCTGGCCAATGAACTTGAGGCTCAGGCTGAGCGCTTTGGCGCGACGATTGAATACGCCGAAGTTACCAAGATTGTTGATGAAGGCGCCACTAAAAAAGTCATCACCATGGACGGCGCGTTCAACGCCAAAGCAGTCTTGATTGCCACCGGTACCGACTACAAAAAGATGGGCGTCCCAGGCGAGCAAGAATACTACGGCCGCGGCGTTCACTACTGTGCAACCTGTGACGGCGCGTTCTATCGAGACAAGCGTCTGGTTGTTGTGGGCGGTGGTAACTCTGGCGTGCAGGAAGCTTTGTTCCTGACCCGTTTTGCAACGCACATCGACCTATTGGTTCGTAGTACCGTTAAGGCTTCTGAAGTCTTGCAGCACGAGCTGGCTAAAAACGACAAGATTACCGTTCACCTCAACACGACTGTCGACGAAATTGTCGGCGAAGATAAAAAGGTCGTGAAAGTCACCGGCCAAAAGGACGGCAAGCCTACTACTTTTGAGACTGATGGCGTGTTTGTGTTTATCGGCCTCCTGCCAAACACGGGGTTTTTGCGCGATAGCGACATCGAGCTAGATGAGTTTGGGTTTGTGAAGACCGACTTGGCGCTCCAGACAAACATGCCTGGCGTGTACTGCTCGGGTGATGTCCGTTCTGGCGCAACAATGCAGATTGCAACTGCTGTTGGCGAGGGCGCAACGGCTGCATTGCAAATTCGCCACTTCTTGGAAGACCACGGTCGCAAGAGTGCGATGGTCGTGGACCAGGCTGCCGAGTAAGAGCAGCCTGGCCAGGGCGCATCCTGGCATCGGTGGCAATTTGGCGTGTCTTATGGTATGATTACTATTACTAGATTCTTTTAAGAAACACTCTTCCTTGCAGAATTGTTTTCCTTATTCCTTTTTAGCCTTAATGCGATAAAGGAGTAAGTACAATGATTTCATTTGTGTGGCCACCTGGCACAAAATTGCCCGCCGGTACAGGCGGTTCCGAGAACTACACTGTTGGGCAGGTACGCGAACTTATACGTCGCGGCATCTCTGCTCAAGTTGTTACCGTTGGTCTGGGCATAAAAGACGGGCGAAGCGAATTTATTGATATACCGTTTTTGTCTCTAAAGACAACTGCCTTGATAGGCGAATTAGATGGAGTGGTTGTTTTTGTGAACGAAGCCACTGTGGTAGCGACCAAAGAGCCTGCATTTGTGATAATGCATATTCCACCTCCCGCCCGGGATCGGGTTAAGGCTATCGAAGCCACAATCCGCGGGCGTACGCTTATTGCTACTAGCAGATATGCTGCCGAGTTGTGGTCGGAGTACACTGGCAGGAGTAGGAGCGACGTGCATGTTGCCTATCCATTTGCCGAACCGTGTTTTGCCACTCAATTACGCCCAAAGAACAATAAGCCGTCGATACGAATACTTTTTGCAGGCCGTTTAAGCGCGCAAAAAGGCATTTATACCTTTCTAGAGATGCTCCACATGGGCAGTATCCTTAATAATGTTAAGCTTTCATTCTCGGTTACTACCGCCGGGTCCGACAAACCCGAAGGCAAGATTATTAAATCCCTGGTTGATGCGCATCCAAATCTAACCGTAATCCCGGCACGCAAAACGCCGGCTTCTATGGCTGAGCTGATGTCGGTGCACGATATAGTCGTGATGCCTTCCAATAGCCAGTATTGGCACGAGACGTTTGGTATCGTGTCCGTCGAAGCTCAGCATTCTGGCATTCGCGTCGTGGCGTCAGATGATGGTGGTCTTCCAGAGACAGATTGTGGCGGAATCCTGCTGGTTAGGCCAGATGACCCTGATGCGCTGGCTAGAGGCATTAACGCTGCAATTGCTAAGGGTCCGCTCGGCAAGCGCATTAGGTTGAGTGCTTCAAAATTATTTACCGTAGAGCAGTCTGTCGATAACTTGCTAAAGGTCTTATTCCCCGCAGAAGTTCTTACGACACAGCCAATCGAAAAAATAGTACTTAAACCATCGGCGTAGGTGTAGCGCGTACTACCTGTTGCGGATTTCGTCGAATTTATTCGGGAAGTTAGTCACAATGCCATCGAGGCCAAGGCGTTTGAGGCCTTTGGCTTCTTCGACGCTGTTAACGGTGTAGGCATAGGTGTATAGGCCTTTGCGCTTAGCGAGGGCGATAATGAACGGCGTCAGTGCAGAGATGTGGTAAAACCCAACAGCGCTGAGCTTGACGCTGCTGAGCCAGCGGAAGCGAACCGGCCAGATTTGGAGCAGGCCGTAAGGGATCTTTTTGTCCAGCTGATATGCAGCACGCAAAACGGCAGGCGAAAAGCTAGAGATCAGGAAATGAGATGGCGCGTAGCCTTTTTTGATGTAGCCTTGCACGAGTGCGACGACTTGTTCGACACAGTCAGGGCTTTTGATCTCGATGTTAATACGAGCTTTTTTGCCAATAAGTTCAATTGCTTCCTCGAGGGTTGGAATGGCCGCACCCCGCTTCATCTCGAGCGCCTGGAGGTCTGTCATGGTTGTTTTGTGCACGGCGACACGCTTTTTGGCGACGCGACGAGTTGTGCGGTCGTGGACGAGAACAATGTGGCCGTCTTGGGTTCGACGCACGTCAAATTCGATCCAATCGGCTTTAGCGGCGA
>DATEFF010000074.1:0-8477 GCA_035280785.1 Saccharimonadales bacterium (SeqCode) | reverse complement strand
AACCACATCCCTGGCAGACGTAACAGCTACCGGCCCGTTGGGTCTGGTTGCCACACACGGTGCACATTGGTGCGGTGGTTTCGCTGATTACGTAGCTTTTAGGGCTGGTAGCCTTGGCTGCAACAACCTTTGGCTTTGCTTCAGCTTTTGGAGCCTCGACTTTTGGCTCTTCGCGGACGGCTGCGGTGACTGACTCCAGCAGGCTTGTCTGCTGAGTTTGCGTCTCGGCCTCGAGGTCGTCAAAGCTGGCCAGGCCAAGCTCTAGACGGTCGTCAAAGCTGAGGTAGTCGCGAGCGAGTCGCTTGAAGATGTAGTCGATGATGCTGCTAGCAGTGCGGATCTCTGGGTCGTCGGTGATGCCAGATGGCGCAAAGCTCATGTTGCTCAGCGTCTTGACGTAGCTCTTCAGAGGCACGCCGTATTGCAGGCCGTGGCTGACGCTAATGGCAAAGCTGTCCATCAGTCCGCTCAGAGTCGAACCTTGCTTGGCAACTCGGACGAACAACTCACCAGGAGTGCCATCCTCATACTCGCCTACTGTCACAAATCCCTTGAGGTCAGCAACGTGGAACTCAAAAGTCTTGCTGGTGCGGACGCGTGGGAGTTCGCGCTTCATGGCCTTAACAACAACCTGAGTTGGAGCTTCAGCGGCGACTTCCTTTGGCTCGTCGGTCTTCTTCTTGTCGCTGAGTGGCTGCCATGCCTTGCAGTTGTCGCGGTAGATTGCGACAGCCTTGAGGCCGAGCTTCCAAGAGTCCATGTGCAGCTGCTCAACGTCCTCAACAGTGACGTCTTCTGGCATGTTGACGGTCTTGCTGATTGCGCCCGACAGGAATGGCTGGACGGCGCCCATCATCTTGACGTGACCGAGGTAATGAATAGCGTTCTCGCCGACGGCGCATGCAAATACATCGAGGTGCTCTGGCTTGAGGTGAGGTGCGCCAACAACGGTTGAGTTGTCGTGGATGTAGGTGACAATCTCGTCAGCCTGGTCCTTGGTGTAGCCCAAAGTCTTGAGCGCGCGAGGCACAGTCTGGTTAACGATAACCATCGAGCCGCCGCCGACCAATGTCTTGAACTTAGTCAGTGCGAAGTCTGGTTCGATACCAGTGGTGTCACAGTCCATCATGAAACCGATGGTGCCAGTTGGAGCCAACAGTGATGCCTGTGAGTTGCGTACGCCGTATTTCTCGCCCAGCTCGACTGCTTCGTCCCATGAGCTTGCAGCTGCGCTGAGGAGCTCTTCGCTGACGAGGCTTGCGTCGATGTCACGGACAGCGTCACGGTGCTTGCGCAGGACGCGGTTCATGCCGTCGCGGTCTTTGTTGTAGCCTGCGAATGGACCAACGCGCTTTGCGATCTTAGCGCTGGTTGCGTAGCTGTAGCCGGTCATCAGGGCGGTGATGGCTGCGGCTTGTGCGCGGCCTTCGTCGCTGTCGTATGGCAAGCCCTGAGCCATCAGGAGTGCGCCAAGGTTAGCGTAGCCGATGCCCAGCTCGCGGTATGCGCGGGCGGTCTTGTCGATAGCTTCGGTTGGGTACTCGCTGTAGCCGACCAGGATTTCCTGTGCTAGGAAGACAACCTCGACAGTGTGCTTAAAAGCTTCGATGTCATAGGTGTAGTCGTCGTTCAGGAACTTCAGCAGGTTAATGCTGGCAAGGTTACAGGCTGAGTTGTCCAAATGCATGTACTCGCTACAAGGGTTTGAGCCCTGGATGCGGCCAGCCTTTGGTGTTGTGTGCCAGTCGTTGATAGTTGTGTCGTATTGGACGCCAGGGTCAGCACATTCCCATGCAGCTTGAGCGACTTCGCGCCACAGCGTGCGGGCTTTGACGGTCTTGTAGACCTTGCCGTCTTTTACACCTACGAGGTCCCAGTCTTTGTCTTCTTCGACTGCCTTCATAAACTCGTCAGTCACGCGGACAGAGTTGTTGGCGTTCTGGTACTGAACAGAGATTGAGTCTTGGCCGTTCAGACCCATGTCGAAGCCAGCTTCCACGAGGACCTTAGACTTGCGCTCTTCGCGAGCCTTACACTGGATGAACTCCTCAATGTCTGGGTGGTCAATGTTGAGGATGACCATCTTGGCGGCACGACGAGTCTTACCACCGCTCTTAATAGCACCAGCAGAGCTGTCGGCACCGCGCATAAAGCTCAGTGGGCCAGATGCCTTGCCGCCGCTTGAGCTCAGTGGCTCGTACGAGCTGCGGATGGTGCTGATGTTCAGACCTGCGCCGGAGCCGCCCTTGAAGATCATGCCTTCTTCGCGGTACCAGTTCAGGATAGATTGCATTGTGTCCTCGACCTCGAGGATGAAACAGGCACTCGCCTGCTGGGCACGACCTGACGCGCCAATGTTAAACCACACGGGGGAGTTAAATGCTGCGCGCTGGGTGGCCAGGATGTACTTCAACTCGTGGTTAAAGACATCCGCCTCAGCTTCGCCCATAAAGTAGCCCTGCTCGTAACCGTACTTCGTAATCGTGTCGGATACACGGTCGATCAGCTGCTTCAGTGATTTTTCTCGTTCGTCCGTACCGGGTGTGCCGGTAAAGTACTTCTGTGACACGATGTTGATCGCGTTCAGCGACCAAGTGTCTGGGAACTCAACTTGCTTTTGCTCGAAAGCCTTCTTGCCTGTGCTTGGGTTCACGATTGCTGCATCGCGCTTAGTCCAGCTCAGCATGTCGTATGGGTGAACCCCAGCTTCCGTAAAATGACGCGTTAGAGATAACGCCGCAGTGTTCTGCGCCATTGTCTTATACCCTCCTTAGTGGTTTCTAGCGGTGCTTAAAGAAACGCCCGAATCTCAGGCGTCTAGGTACAGACGCGCTTTGTTCCCCAATCTACCCTCATAGTGGCGAACGGTGCGCTTCTGTTGAAGCACCTATATGGTTTTAATTTGTTTTGTTTTTGTGTGGTGCTTTAGCGTCGAGATTGATTCGAGTTTTGATGCGAGAGAGTTCTCGCTCAAAGCTTTCGATATCGCTGAAGTTGCGATAGACGCTCGCAAATCGCACGTATGCAATTTGGTTTTCGTCGGCTAGGGCATCCATAACGATTGTGCCAATGCGGACCGAGCTGATTTCTAGCTCGCCAACATCATAAATGGCTTTCTCGATACGGGATACTAACTCTTCAAATTCGGCCCCTGTGATGGTTGTCTTTTCGCATGCCTTCTGGAGACCTGCGACTAGCTTCGCCCGATCAAACAACTGGCGGGTGCCGTCTTTTTTGACGATAGTAATGCTAGGGCGCTCCAATCGCTCGTAAGTTGTGTAACGATATTGGCAAGCCAAACATTCACGTCGACGCCTAATGCTTTCGCCGTTGGCTACGTCGCGAGATTCGATTACCTTCGTTTCAACTTGTTGGCAGTTTGGGCACTTCATCCCTTCCCTATCCTCTTTCTCTGTAAACTCGCTTACTCGTTTACGCTTTTAAAGCTCCGACCTCTACACACCGCTTGTCTCTCTATCCCCGCGTGGTGTAGCTAGTAGTAACTATAGCCCCACATATAGGGAGGTACAAGCCGTTTTTTGTACAACATATGGTGCCTCGCCCAGTGGCGCGCCTTTATTTCACCTCTGTTTCAAGACTCATTTCAATTTCTGGGATTGTGCCGCTTTCAAGGCGCCACTCTTTGCTCTCGCCAGTTGGCCGGAACCCCAGACGCTCGTAGAAGCGCTGCGCACCAACATTCTCGGTCGCAACAAGCAAGTGGACGCGACCCGGGCCGCATTGGCTTAGTGCATAGCGCATCAGCTCTGTACCCACGCCCTTGCCGCGCTGCGACTCGGCGACATACACGGAATGAATAAGTCGGCGCTGCGGGTTGAACCCGCACATGCCAACAATTTGGCCACTGTCACGCGCGACCCAGCATAATCCATCGCCGCGTAGCCGTTCCGCCAACGCGCTTGCGCGGCTCGCAAAATGATCGGCCAGGTCCTGCCTCAGGACTGGGCTGTCGCTAATAATACCCAAATATGAACGCACAGCCTCGTGCAACAGTAGTTGCCGGAGGCCAGGCGCGTCTTCTGGCGTTGCTCGCCCGAAGGTCATATTATTCTTCGTCTTTTTTGCGGCGACGGAGGAAGGCTGGTGTGTCAGCTTCGTCGTCGTAGTTCCAAATGTTCTTTGGGTGCTCGTCTTCTTCGGTGAATGATGACTTCTTAGAGTCGTTGTCTAGGTCCATGTCGACCTTCTGAATGTCTTCTTCTTTTACTTCGTCAACGGCATCATCGAGGCTGGCTGCTGCTGGAGCTGCGGCAGCTTCACCGACTAACTCAGAGGTTGGCGCGTCGCCGCGTGCCTGGAAGTATGCAGAATCGAAACCAGTTGCGATAACAGTAATGACCAACTCGTCCTCAAGGTCAGGCTTGAGTGTTGCACCAAAGATAATGTTGGCGTCTGGGGCAACGGCGTTGGTGATGACCTCGGCTGCTTCGTTGATCTCGTGCATCGACATGTCGTAGCCACCAGCGATGTTAAACAGAACACCACGGGCACCATCAATAGAAACTTCGAGCAGTGGCGATTCGATAGCCTGCTGTGCGGCCTGGACGGCACGGTTCTCGCCGCTTGCGCGACCAATGCCCATGAGGGCTGAACCGGCGTTTTGCATGATTGTCTTTACGTCGGCAAAGTCGAGGTTAATCAGGCCGTGCTCGGTAATCAGTTCGGAAATACCCTGCACACCCTGGCGCAGAACGTCGTCGGCGATCTTGAATGTCTCAAGAAGCGGCGTACGCTTGTCGATGGTCTGGAGCAAACGATCGTTCGGGATAGTAATAAGAGTGTCGACTTGCTGACCAAGCTTGGTGATAGCCCAGTCGGCGTTCTGTCGGCGCTTTTCGCCCTCAAAGCTAAACGGCTTAGTGGCGACACCAACAACCAAGATACCCATCTCGCGAGCGACCTCGGCCACGATGTGGCCAGCACCACTACCGGTACCGCCCCCGGCACCTATAGTAATGAATACGAGGTCAGCACCTTGCAGGGCCTTTTTGAGTTCTTCTTTTGATTCTTCGGCAGCCTTCTGACCGACCGATGGGTCGGCGCCAGCGCCAAGTCCGCGGGTTGTTTCGCGGCCAATGTGAATTTTGTGTTGTGCTTTGGAATTGTGCAGTGCCTGCGCGTCTGTGTTGACGGCAATAAATTCAACGCCAGTTACTCCGGCTTCAACCATGCGGTTAATACCCGCACCACCGGCGCCACCAACGCCAACAACTTTAATGGTTGCGAATGTTTGAATATCGGCTGGTTTTATTTCAGGCATGAGACGTGTTTTCCTCGCTTGTTCACATTAAGTATACATGTCATTGGGGGTAGGTCAAAACGGTTGTTCAACTCGGCCCCTGGAAGGTGGTTTATATTTTGGCTCCAAGGCAGCTCGGAAGCTCGATTTGTGGTATTGAACCACAAATCGTGACCCGCACGTGCCGAGGAACAAAATATGAACAACCTCCTCGCGCAGAGTAAATTAGGCTTTGAATTTCTTGAAGAGTGAGTTGGCTCGTTCAACGAACCCGCCAATGTTTGGCATAGTTGGACCGCCTGGCTTCTTGCCGCGAGTACTGTCACTCGGGGTGCGGTGCTCTTTTTCGAAGTCGAGCAGCATCAAGCCAAGAGCTGCTGCGAATTCAGGCTTGCTTGTCTTGTCGCTAACGCCGCTCATCTCTGTGAACTTAGCGACGCGTGCTGGCAGGCGCAGCGATTCCTTTGCAAAGTCGGCGATGTTCTTGAGGTTCGCTCCCCCACCGACAAGCACAACGCCACCAGGCAACTTGCCCGAGCGGTCAATCTGCTTCAACTCTTTATCGATAAGTTCCATGATTTCCTCAAGGCGAGCCTCGACAATCATATCAACTTCTTTCACCTTGAAGGCCAGCTTCTCGCCACCATGAGCTACTTCAATCTCTTTTGGCTTTTCCTTACCAGACTGCGCAACCGCAGAGGCGTGACCCAGCTTGATCTTCTCGGCAACGTCGAGGTCGGTGCGCAGGCCAATGGCCAGGTCGTTCGTGATGTTTACGCTACCAATCGGCAAAACAGCCAGGTGCTGGAGGTCGCCTTCTTCGTACACGGCAACACTTGTGGTGGTACCGCCAAGGTCAATAACAGCGACGCCGTTTTCCATCTGTTGCGGACTCAGTACAGCGCGAGACGCAGCCAAGCCCGAGACGACAACGGCGTGAGGTGCTGTCTCGGTCATCTCAGCAGCCTTCAATAAATTCTTAACGTGAGGAGTAAGGGCCGTGATAACGTGGGCGTCGACCTCAAGGCGGATGCCGCTCATACCCAGTGGGTCTTTGATGTTCTCTTGGCCGTCTAGCTGGTAACTGCGAGGGGTAACCTGAAGAATCTCACGGTTAGCTGGCAGCTGGACGACGGTCGCAGCCTCTTCGGCGCGCATCAGGTCGTCCTCTGAGATCTCATGATCTTGTGAGCCAACAGCAACAACACCACGAGATGTCATGGCGGCGATGTGGGCACCGTTAATGTTGATAGCGGCCCCGTGAATTTGATGGCCACTCATTCGTTCGGCTTCTTCAAGAGCTTTGTCGATAGCCTGGGCAACATTTGTGATGTTGACGACCATGCCTTTGCGCATACCTGAGTTAGGTGCGACACCGACGCCAACGATGTTAGGAGTCATTGAGCTGCCGTCGACGTGACCAACGACGCAGCGGACCACGGTAGTACCTACATCGATTCCGACGCCGTAACGAGACATTTCTTGCATAATGTCTAGTATACCGCTTACGGTCAGCTAAGGGCAACCCCGAGACAAAAGGACTGGGGTCCTGTCAGTCGGTCCGCCCCTCCTTTTGTCCTCGCTAAAGCTGCGGGCAAAAGCGGGTGCTGCCCCGCCGACTGCCACCCCATTTCTTTATTTCCAAGCAGTCAAGATCTCGAAGCCGTCGTCGGTGATCAAAATCGTGTGTTCAAAGTGTGCAGCAAGGCTGCCGTCGGCTGTGCGGATGGTCCATTCGTCGTCATCTACGCTGATATGCTGAGTACCCAATGTCGCCATTGGCTCAATTGCAATTGTCATGCCTGCGCTCAATTTTGGTCCAGTACCGGCGGTTCCGTAGTTTGGGATGTTCGGATCTTCGTGAACTTCGTGACCAACGCCGTGGCCGACAAGCTCGCGGATAATGCCAAGTTTCTCGCGCTTCAGCACGCGCTCGATGTTGCTGGCGATGTCGCCAACACGCACGCCATTCTTGAGCGCTTCGATGCCGGCGTACATAGACTGCTCGGTTGTCTTAAGCAATCGCTCGGCGTCCTTGCTCGGCGCAGCGCCAATGAACTTACTGAACGCGCTGTCGGTGATCATACCGTTATAGTCAACGCCGTAGTCAAAGCTCACCAAGTCACCTTCCTTAAAAGGCACGTCGGTTGGAATACCGTGGACGATCTCGTCGTTCACAGAGATACAAATAACATCAGGGAATCCGCCATAACCGTGGAAGGCGTGCTTGCCGCCCATCTTCTTGAGCTCGCGCTTAGCGATCTCGGAGGCATCTTTGCCCGACATGCCGGCGACAATCTCGCGGTCAATTGTCTGCAAAACGGCAGCCAAGCGCTTGCCGCTCTCGCGCATATCTTTGATTTCTTGTGGGGTTTTTACACGAGTGAACATTCTTCCATCACCTCTTCAATTCGGTCGTGAATAGTGCCCACACTGCCCATGCCGTCGACGGTCTCGACGTGGATGCCTTGGTCGGCCAGGAACTCAGTAACCGGCTTGGTTTGTTCGCGATAATCTTGCAGACGCTTCTTAACAATCTCGGGTGAGTCGTCGAGGCGACCACGGATTTCAAGGCGATGCAGAATCTCTTCGTCTTCAACGTCGAGGATAATAACAGCTTCGATCTCGCGCTCGTGCTTCGGCAAAAGCTCAAGCAGCCACTTGGCTTGGTCGACATGACGAGGGTAGCCATCGACAATAATGTGGTCGAGGTCCTTCGCGCGGTGCATTGCTTCGTCAAAGACGTGGTTCACGAGCTCATCATCAACCAACATGCCTTTACGCATACGCGCAACAACTTCGACGTTGCTTGTCTCGCGCAACAACTGACCGGTACTGAGCCAGCGCCAACCGTGGCGCGCAGCTAGCAATTGCCCCTGGACGCTTTTACCTGAGCCGGGAGGACCAAAGAATATGATCATGTATTTAGGATCCTAGTTTAGATTTAACTGCGGCTGCGATGCGGCCACCGTCAGCACTGACGCCGACTTTTGCGCGAACTGCGCCAATTGCCTGCCCCATCTGAACGCCTTCGCCCAATGAGTTCATGACTTCATCGACAACGGCTGCGAGCTCTTCATCGCTGAGCTGGCTCGGGAGATATTCTTCTAGGATACCGCGCTCAAAAATCTCTTTGTCAGCGCGCTCCTGTGAACCGCCCTGAACATAGAGTTCGGCACTCTCGGTACGCTTCTTGGCTTCTTTGCCGATGATAGCG
>DATEFF010000073.1:0-9871 GCA_035280785.1 Saccharimonadales bacterium (SeqCode) | reverse complement strand
CATCAAGCGGTTCATGAACCAGAACTACCGAACGTTCGGTCCGCAGCAGCGGCCCGTCGACTGGAGCTGGGACATCCGGCAGTACGACTGATCCGTGGGGGTAGGGCTGGGGATGACCCGGCCCGCCCCTGCAAACTAGTGGCATTATTCGATTCATCGTATACTTCTATAGATGATTACTTATTACACCGACGGCAGCTGCGAGCCAAACCCTGGTGCGGGTGGTTTTGCGGTTATCCGTGACATGAAGCCGCACATCCTGGGCAGCGAGCCCGACAGCACCAACATTCGCATGGAAGGCAAAGCTATTATTGCTGCGCTTAAGGACGCCGCTGGCGCTGAGTGCATGATTCACACTGACAGTGAATTTTGGATTAACGTGATTACTAAATGGTCCCTCGCCTGGGAAAAGAACGGTTGGAAGAAAAAGGGCGGTGAGATCAAAAATCTCGATATAGTCAAAGAAGTCTGCCCATTGTTCCGTGAGTCAAAGGCAACCCTCGTCTGGGTTCGGGGTCACAACAACGACGAAGGCAATGAGCTCGCCGACCATTGGGCGAACGAAGCTCGTATGGGCACCCAGCTCTAGATAAATAATTTCAGTGTTACTGCGCGGGGCGCGGCCGACGATCTCTCGTGTCGGCCGCGCCCTTCGCGCGTGTGGCTCAGCGCGAGGTGACGTCCTCGCAGGTACCCAGGTCGATGCCCGTCCCGCTGCCCAGGAAGCCGGGCGTCACCTCGGTGAGGGCGACGACCTTCTCTCCGGGCAGGAACTCGCCCATGGCGCCGTCCGGCGAGACCAGGCGGGCCGTGAGCTTGACCTTGGAGTCGTTCTTGATCGGGTAGTCCACGTACGCCTTCTTGGCCGGGTCGGTGCCGAAGTCGTCGCGCACCATCCGGAAGACGCAGGTCGACTGGCCGGTCGGGTTCTGGCTCATGCTGAACGGTGTGTTGAACGGCAGCAGCCAGAACGCCGAGTTGGGGGCGATGGCCGCGACTTGTGTGGGCTCGAAACCCTGCTCGATCAGCTTGGGCTGGACTTCGATGACGACACCCGAGTTGGGGGCGGCGTTCGCCCCATCGGAAGTATCGCCCGAAGTCTGGTCGCCGTTGCCACAGGCGGCAGTTGCTGCCAGCAGAACGGACGCGAATACGATGCGGATGCGCATTCGGAATGCCTCTCTGAGCGTCGTGGTGCGCTTGAAGTGCCGTCAAGCATTGTAGCATTCGTAATGAAACTATGCAATAAATTAGCCATCTGTAAATAGGAGTAGTTGCGTTATAACTATTAAAGTGATATAAGTGCATCTACAGTCAAGACCCCTCGTGACTGAGCAATAGTGCCTGGAGGTGGGCGATGATTCTCAGAAAATGGCGACCGAGAGTCTTCTACTCGGGTCACGTCGTGATCAAGTCCGACCGTGTCTGGTACGTCGACATGCGTCGCAGGGAAGCTAGTGGGCTGTTCTCGCCGATGAGGGTCCAGACGATTCTGGGCGACGGCGAGAGCCTCGACCGGTGGCTTCGCGGGGCTGGACTGCCGTCGAGCGTGGACTTCGACGGTGGCGAATGCATGATCCGACCCAACGGTCGGCGCGGCCGGCTCCGTGCCGAGGGTCGGCAGATCGTCGGCATCCTGCGGCAACGCTTCACAACTCACAACAAGCTTCCCGTCCGCTGGACGTGGGAGATCCGTCTGAACGACTGAAACGCGAGGGCGCCGGGCCGAGACTGGACCGGCGCCCCGCAAAGGCAACTGAACTTATTTTTATTGAACCATCATGTCAGTGCTGCCGCCCTCTGGCCCGCCACGGAACATTGTGGTTGGGTTGAGGGTCACGCCGACGACCTTGGTACTGTCGTTTGCGTCTAGCTCTAGCATGACCGTGTCGCCGGCTTTGATGTCAGAGAGTTTTGCTGACGACTCGCCGTTTTTGTATGTCGTGCTACTGCTGAGTGTGTAGGTTTTGTCGGTATTGTCCATGCGGTTTGTGACTGTGATGCTGGTATCGCTGACTGACTTGACCGTCCCGATGGCGCGGTTCTGGAGCATTCGCGGACCGCCGGTGAACTGCCGAGGGCCGTTGGTCGCGTTGGTCGGAGTCATCTGTTTTTGGTACAGGGTGCCGGCGAAGAACCCAGCGATTGGTAGGATGATTAGTGCGGCGACCACTGCTATTTTTGTGTACATTTGCTTCTGATATTCATGCATTGGCATTGTGAACTCCTATTCGTACCTTAATGCGTCAATTGGATTCAGGCGAGCGGCTTTGGCGGCAGGGTAGATGCCAAAGACCAGTCCAACGAGTGTCGACACGCCCACGGCCAGGACAACCGAGTCCATGCTGACAACTGGCGTAATGCCTGTCAGGATGCTGCTGAGGTTGGCGGCGGTCAGGGCACCGATGGCGATGCCGATCAACCCACCAGCGACACACAGTAGGACGGATTCAAACACAAATTGCTGCAAGATGTCGCGAGTACGGGCGCCGAGTGCCTTGCGCAGACCAATTTCGCGAGTGCGTTCGCTGACGGCGACAAGCATGATATTCATGATGCCGATGCCACCCACAACCAGGCTAATGCTGGCGATGCCGGCAAGTAGGGTCGTGAAGACGCTAGTCGATTGCTTGATCGTGTTGAGCAGATCTTGTGGTGTACTGATGCTAAAGTCAGCGGTCTTGTCGGTCTTGCCGTGGTTGCTGAGCAGCTTGGCATTGATAGCATTCTTGGCTGATTCGACGGCGTTTTCGTCGTTTGCTTTGACGTAAATTGCGCTGTAGTTAGATAGGTCGTATGTGGCCTGAGCGCTGCTGACTGGGATGTAAATCTGACGGTTAGGATTGTTGAAGCCGCTTTCTTCTTTGGTGTTCAAGACGCCAACAACGGTATATTCATCGTCCTCGAGCTTGAATGTCTTGCCAATTGGATCGTCGGTGCCAAAGAGGTCGGTGGCGATGTTTGCACCTAGGACGGCGACTTTGTTTTTGTTGGTGACGTCGTCGGTGGTGAACCCCTTGCCTTTGGCGTACGACAGCGACTGAATGTCGAAGTAGCTTGGCTCGGTGCCGCTGACGGCCGTGCCAACGGTCAGGCTTTTGCCGTCACTGTCCTTGTCGGCGAGAGTGATTTCGCTGTTGCTGCTGGTGTAGGCTGCGACATTGCTAATGCCCCACGCTGACTTGTTGTCATTGATGGCTTTGAGGTCGTCGGCGGTTAGTGTGGCTTCGACACCCTTGGCGTTCGGGCCTCCTTCCATGCGAACCATGCGCTGACCGCCACCGCCAAGCCCAGCGCTGAGTACCCCGCCAGAGTTAGCGCCTGTTGGCGCTGCGCCTGAGCGGATGGTTATGACGTCGGTGCCGAGTGAACTAATGCGTCCGGTCACGCTGTTGCTGGCGCCGTTGCCGACGGCCACGAGCGCGATGACCGACGCGATGCCGATGATGATGCCAAGCATCGTCAGGAAGCTGCGTCCCTTGTTGCGTCCGATGGCGCGGAACGACTGTGCGAGGATTCGGAATGTTCGTTTCATATTATTTGTTCCTCACGTCTTTGATGATTTTGCCGTCCTTGAGTGTAATGACGCGGTCGGCAAAGGCGGCGATTTCGGGCTCATGGGTGATGAGCACGATTGTCGCGCCCTTCTTATTAATAGAGCGGAACAGCTGCATGATCTCTTCGCTGCGCTTGCTGTCTAGGTTGCCGGTTGGCTCGTCCGCCAAGATGAGCGCTGGGTTCATCATGAGGGCACGGGCAACGGCAACGCGCTGGATTTGTCCGCCTGATAGCTGTGCGCCGGTGTGCGTAGCACGGTCAGCCAGGTCGACTTCCTTGAGGAGCTTTTCGGCCCGTTCGTAGCGGTCGGGTAGCTCGCCGTAGACGGTTGGCAGCAGTAAGTTTTCGAGAACGGTCGTGCGCGGCATCAAGTTAAATTGCTGAAACACAAACCCAATGTGTTGGTTGCGCAGGTCAGCCTGGGTGTTCTTTTTGAGTTTGCTGACATCGCGACCATCCAACTGGTAGCTGCCGTCGGTCGGTGTGTCTAGCAGTCCCAGGATGTGCATCATGGTCGACTTGCCCGAGCCGCTCGGTCCCATAATGGCGATAAATTCGCCCTTATTGATTGTGAGATTGATGTTGTGAAGCGCGATCGTCTGCTCATCGCCGCTGCGATATCGTTTGCTGATACCTTCTAGCGATATGACGGGCGCCTCGGTTGTGGTGCTCATGGCTGCGTAAAAGCTCCTTGCCTTATGTTGTTTGAGCATGGTTATAACAACGCTAACTGATGCGCAGCTGAGGAAAACGTGGAAAAATTAATAAAATTATGATATAAAATGCGTTATCGACCAACGCACGTGAGGAAGGTGTCATGACTGGGGGAGGTTCCAAGCTACAACCCTATCGCGGCAACATTCTGCGTCTGTCCGGGTCATTCATGTTCCCGCACAGATGGATGTTGTCAGTGATGACATGGGAGGGCGGCCCGCGCCGCACTCGACCGTTGATCACCGAGGTGTTCGACGTGTCGACGTTGCGCGAGCAGCTCGTCGCTGTTCGGTTTCCGCTTCGGCGGATTGTGACCGAGCGCGGCCAACAGGAACTCACGATTCACGCTGTCCGTGGCGAGATACCCGCAGATTCGACCGCCCTACTATGGGGCGTTCTGCGCGAGCACTACGACGTGCTCAGGGGCCGCCCGATCACCTGGGCGCTCACCCGAAGGTGAGCCAAGATGCAGTCGATGCGAGCGCCGGGCCGGTTTTTTCGGCCCGGCGCTCAATTCATTTGTAGGGATACGCTGACTGAGTGTGCTTAAATAAGAGCAATGCACCGGCTAGTTGTGACGAATAAGGAGGGGGCAGCCAGGGCGATTGCTCACGGGCTGGATAGCGCACTTGGCAACAAGCTCAAGGTTCTTTGGCTGTTGTCGGGTGGCAGTAATATTTCTTTGCAACTAGAAGTTTTGGGACTCCTCAAAAACGCCAACCACAAAAACCTTACCATTAGTCTTATCGACGAGCGATTTTTGCCGCTCGAGAGTCCACACAGTAATTGGCACGCGCTGCTGGATGGTGGTTTGACGGGCGAAAAAGCTCGTCTGGAGCCGCCAATTGTTGACTGGAGCCTGAAACTTGACGCTGCCGCGCACGACTGGGCACTCCGCCTGGGCAAGCGCATCGACGAAGCCGATATGGTAGTCGGCCAGTTTGGAATCGGCGCCGATGGCCACACGGCTGGCATATTGCCGCAAACCGAGGGCGTGCACGAACAAGACAAGCTTGTGCTGGGCTACAAAGGCAAAGACTACGAGCGCCTGACGACAACGCCGCACTTATTCAAACAACTACACCTGGCAATTGGCGTGGCGATGGGCGAATCCAAAAAGCCAATCCTCGAGCGTATGCCGACTGATATTTCTGCCGATGAGCAACCTGCGCAACTTTTGCTGTTAGCGCCGGAGCTTATTGTTTATACTGATCAAAAAGTGGAGTGGTCATGAAAATAGGATTCATTGGTTTGGGAAGAATGGGTTCGCAGATGGTTGCACGTCTGTTGGACCAAAGTCATCAAGTTGTTGCGTACGACGTCGAGCCAGAGGCAGTGCAGCGTATTATTCGGTTGGGTGCGCAGCCGGCAAAGAGTCGTGAAGAAATGATTGCATCACTGGGCACCAACCCGGTTGTGTGGCTCATGATACCAGCACGATATGTTGAGGAAGAGATGGGGCATCTTTTGCCGCTATTGCCAAAGGGCGCGATTATTGTTGACGGCGGTAACTCCGATTACCGCAAGACACTTCAGCGCCACAGTCGCTGCCTAGAGAAAGGCATTGAGCTGGTAGATGTGGGTACGTCCGGCGGCATTCTGGGTCTTAATAATGGGTTTTCGATGATGGTTGGCGGTGACGCCGATGCTGTGAGTCGTGTTGAGCCCATCATTAAGTCGCTGGCGCAGACGCAAGGCTATAGGCACTTTGGTCCAACTGGCGCTGGCCATTATGTCAAGATGGTTCATAACGCCATCGAGTACGGCATGATGGAATCGTACGCCGAGGGTTACCGATTGCTGCGCGAGGGTCCAATGAAGGGCATCGACCCCGCCGCAGTTGCCGATGTGTGGCAGCGCGGGAGCATTATCGCCTCAACCTTAAATGCCTTGTCGGCGCAGATTCTGCGCAAACATCCTGACCTCGAGCAAACTGACGGCGTTGTCTTTGAGACTGGCGAAACAGGCTGGGCTCTTGAAGCTGCCGAGGAAGCTGGTGTGCCAATGCCGGCCATCGATGCGTCCGTAAAGGTTCGCAAGGCTTCTGAAAACGGCGAGATATCTTACGCAACGCGGCTTATGGCGGCGATGCGCAATGCTTTTGGTGGCCACCCGCTCAAGCGCGACAATTCTAAATAACCCCGGAGGCACCATGACCCACCAGCAATTTTCGCCCGCAGCACTCGTTATATTTGGCATTACTGGAGACTTGGCGCGGCGTAAGCTGCTGCCGGCGTTGTACCATTTGGCGGCCGACGACCTATTGCCGGAGGGTTTTGAAGTTATTGGCGTGACTCGGAGCGGCACGACGGTTGACTCGTTGAAGGAAAGCATCCGTTCTTTTGTAGCGAAGGGCGATGACATGTGTGACGAGAAGGTTCTGGCAAAGCTGGCGCAAAAAATTAGTATTGTCACGATGGATTTGTCGAAGTCAGACGAGTACACCAAGCTCAAAGCTGCGCTAGACGACCACGAAGAGCGAGTCGGCGCCTGTACAAACCGACTGTTCTACCTGGCGGTGCCGTCGCAGACATTCGGCGATATTGCTGAGCTGCTTGGCCGGGCCGGTCTCACCGAAGGCTGTAAGCACAAGGTGGGCGAGGGGCGATTGCTGATCGAGAAGCCATTTGGCTACGACCTTGCCTCGGCACGCGAACTTATCGACGTATTGGGCAGGGAATTCACCGAGCAGCAGATTTACCGCGTTGACCACTACCTAGCCAAAGAGACTGCGCAGAATGTCCTGACGTTCCGTTTTAGTAATCCGTTGTTCCAATCGGTGTGGGATAGCGGCACGGTCAGTTCGGTCATGATAACGGCTGCCGAGAGCATTGGCATTGAAGGCCGTGTGGCATTTTACGAGCAGACGGGCGCGCTGCGTGACCTTATTCAGAGCCACCTGCTGCAACTATTGACGCTAGTGACGATGGAGCGACCAGATAAGATGGACGCCGAATCGATTCATGCGCGCAAGCTTGAGTTGCTGAACGCCATCGTGCCAATCGCACCCGACAAAGTCGCCGAGCAGGCGGTCCGTGGCCAGTACGATACTTATCACCAAGAAGTTCAGAACACATCGTCAATCACCGAAACATACGCGGCGCTTCGCCTCGACATCGACACGCCGCGCTGGAAGGGTGTGCCCGTGCTGATCCGAACGGGCAAGGCGCTGGCCGAGAAGGCGACCGAGATTACCCTCAGCTTTAGCGACGAGGGCGAGCACCAAAACACGCTGACGTTTCGCATTCAGCCAAACGAAGGTATTTCGATTGAGTTGCAAGCCAAGAAACCTGGCTTTGATGCCGAGACCGAGACGGTCCAAATGGACTTTTGCTACCCCAATACTGGCGAGGGTGTGCATCCGGATGCGTACGAGCGAGTTTTGGTTGATGCACTGCGTGGCGACAAGACGCTCTTTGCAAGTAGCGACGAGGTGATTGCATCATGGAAAATCATAGAGAATGTCCTGCACGCCTGGAGTATGGGCGGCCACGACATCGAGACGTACGCCACCGGCTCTTGGGGTCCAAAGGCGGCCGATGTGCTGGCAGAACGCGCTGATACGCAGTGGGTGAGCGAGCGGCTCAAGATTTGTCAGATTCACAACCACAAGCAACCCCACGGTACGGTACAATAGGAGTATCAAAGGAGTACCTAGTGACCAAAGCAATCTGGAATGGCCACGTATTGGCCGAAAGCGACCAAACCATCCGTATCGAGGGCAATCATTACTTTCCGCCCGACAGTATTAACCGTGAATTATTCACCCCCAGCGACACGCACACTACCTGCCCGTGGAAGGGCGAAGCGAGCTACTACAATGTTGTGGTAGACGGCGAGATAAACGACGATGCCGCCTGGTATTATCCTGAGCCTAAGGATGGCGCCACAAAGCGCGTCGGCCAGGACTTTGCCAACTACGTCGCCTTTTGGCGCGGCGTGGAGGTAGCGTAATGCACAAGGTAACTCACCCAAATTCACTCGTTCGTATTTACGCCTTTTCGGCGCTGGCGACGGTCGCAACATTTGCGGCAGTTGCGTTCTACGGTGGTCCAGCCGCGCTGTTGACCGTGCTGGTGCTGAGCGCGCTGGAAATTACATTTAGCTTTGACAACGCCGTTGTGAACGCCAAGGTGCTCGAGAAGATGCCGCCATTCTGGCAGAAGGCATTCCTGACCGTCGGTATCCTGATTGCCGTGTTTGGTATGCGCCTTGTGCTGCCAATCGTGCTTGTGGCAGCGACCGCTAACCTGGGTATGGGCGACGTTGTGCGCCTGGCTATGGAGCACCCAGAAGAATACGCTCACCACCTAGAGGAAGCACATCCAATCATTGCGTCATTTGGTGGTATTTTCCTGCTGATGATCTTCATTGAGTTCATCCTCGACTACGGCCGCAAGGTCCACTGGCTGAGTGTTCTTGAAGCGCCACTTGTAAAGATCGGCCGTATCCGTCAGGTCGCGCCACTGCTGGCATTGATTGCCCTCGCTGCCACGACACAATTCCTGGCCGGTGACCATAAGTTTGAGGTCATGAGCGCTGGTATCCTCGGCTTGATTTTGTACCTCGGTATCCGCAGTCTGGCTGAAGTCTTTGAGCTCAAGCACGAAAGCCAGATGAAGAAAGCCGGCCTGGACAAGAGAGCTCTGATGCGAATGGGTGCTATCAACTTCCTGTACCTGGAGCTTTTGGACGCGAGCTTCAGCTTTGACGGCGTGATTGGCGCGTTTGCCATCACCAATATGGTGCTGCTGATCGCCGCCGGTTTGGGCGTTGGTGCGGTGTGGGTTCGATCGATGACCATTCACATTGTTCGCCGCAAGACGCTCATGAAGTATCGCTACCTCGACCACGGTGCGCACTATGCTATCGGTGCATTGGCGGCAATGCTGCTGTTTGGTATGAAGTACGAAATTCCAGAGGCGGTGACAGGCACAATTGGCATCGGCATTATTGCCTTTGCCTTCTACAGCTCATGGCGCTACAACCAAAAGCATCGACCGCCAGAGGCAGAGAAACACCGAATCTAGCGTTTAGCTCGACGATTCTTGCGAGGGCGCGGTAGGAGTTCACTTTTCTCCACCGCGCCTTTTGTTGGTGGGATAACCTGGTGTTTGAGTTCGCAGAGTTTGACGAAGCCATCACTAATGACCGTTACGCCGAGTGTTTGGCCGCGGCCACGGTATGGCTCGCCAGACTTGACGTCGCTAAGGCTGCGCATGACTCCGGCGCGCTCAAGCGATTCAATAATAAAGTCACGCTCGAAGTTAGCGTCCGGGTGAACTTGGTGAGTGATCTGGCCGTTGCGCCAGCGGATTGCAACTGGGCCGGAGTCGTAGATTGCGGCGCCAACCCACAGCGAGTATTTCTTGCGTAGGAAGCCCTTAAAGAGCGTGCGCCAAAAACCTTGGTGCTCGTTCCACTTTTTGTGCTCAAGCGGGTTGTTGCGGGCGTCAACGCGCCAGAAGCGCACGTGGTGACGGTGGCGCGGACTATTGCCGACTGGAATTTGGAAGCCCAGGTCCTGGCTGCGTCCAAACAAATACAAACGACTGAACGGTGCCGTCAAATACGGTCGGTCCATTAGCAGCGCCCAGCC
>DATEFF010000072.1:0-3661 GCA_035280785.1 Saccharimonadales bacterium (SeqCode) | reverse complement strand
TCGATGCGCTCCAGGAGTTCCTCGATGTGTAACTGCTCAGGTCCAATGCCATCAATTGGCGAAATGGCGCCACCAAGCACATGGTAGGTGCCCTTAAACTGGCCAGTGCGTTCAAGCGCTACAACGTCGAGTGGTTCCTCGACGACGGCCACGAGCTTCTTGTTGCGCATTGGGTCGCTGTAGAGTGGCGACAGGTCTTGCCCCTTCTCTACCAACGCAAAGGTCTTTCGGCAGTAGCCCACACCCTGGTGGAGATGCGCAACGCTGGCACTCAACTTGGTAGAGATGTGAGGGTCAGAACGCAGCAAATAGTACGCATACCGTTCGGCGGTGCGAGGGCCAACGCCCGGTAGTTTACCGAGCTCTTCAACAAGGTCAGTCAGTGCCTTTGGCAGAATCTGCATACAAATTCGTGGTCAGTTTTAGAGGCCGAGGTTGCCCAAGCTGCCCATCAGTGGCTTCATCTTTTCGGCGGCAACTTGCTGTGAACGAGTGATTGCTTCCTTAACAGCGGTTTCAATCCAGCGCTCGAGCTCGCCAATGTCGTCGAGGTCAACTTGCTCTGGGTTAATGACGACCTTCTTGATCTTCTGTTCGCCAGTAATTCGAACGACAACAGCGCCGTCACCTGCCTCTACTTCAATAATTTCGTTAGCCAGCTCTTTTTGAGCCTTCTTAATCTTCATAACCATCTTGGCTTGATTGAACATAGGTAATAATCTCCTTACGATACTTTATATATTGTATCAGTAGTGTCTCGGCTCCGCTACTGTCGGTAGATGCGGAATCGGAGGGCGTCGTCTTTGTGATCGTTGACGAGTAGGCCGCCTGTTGCGGGTGGAATAGCTTGGCGTTGAGCGGCGGTCAGTTGCGCCTCGGCGCGGACATCCACAATGACGTTATTTGCCGTTGGGGCGTTGACGAATTCGGCTGGCGTGACAACTTCAAGGTTCTTGGCAACAGCTTTGTCGATTAAGTACAGTGGCTTACGCTCAGCAGGTGTAATGAGCACGATGCGTTGGTCACGGTATTGCTTGGCACTGAGAGTTTCGTGCAATAGGAATGGCTCGGTATTATAGATCTCAACCGAAGACTGCGCGTATGAAACGCCAGCGAAGTATCGTGTGTAGTTGAGGCTCACGACCGACGCAATCAGTAGCAAGATCGGCAGTAAACCAAAGATGCGTGCGTACGGGTTGCGCGGAAACAGGTCGTACCAGTAGCGGAACAGCGCTTGCATGCCAATGGCCCCTAATAGGACGATTGGGACGAACAAAACGTTAAGCTGTGTTGGATTGAGTCCAATAACTGGGATTAAAACAGCCAGCCACAGCAGCAAGACATAGCTGCGAACCGAGTGGTAGTCCATGATGGTGCGGATCAACCCGAGCGTAGCGAGCGCAATGAGGGGGATGCTCATGATGGGCGTAATGAATGCGCCAAACTCAGCCTTGAATGGGTTGATGAGCGTGCCGGCGGCGGTCCACAAATCCTTAAAGAACAAGATCGGCCCAGGCAACACCTCTGGGATGGCTAGCAGGTCGCGAATGATTGCCGGGTCGCGCCAGATATTCCAACCGAGCGGCACAAGGACGGCAACAAACAAGAAGACGCCGAGGGTAATGCTTGTCTTTTCGGCGTATCTAATAACATAACGCAGGTGCGGCTGGAACATTGCAGCCAGCGCTGAGGCAGCAAATAGATACGCCATCAGCGGCGTGTAGAACGACAGGCCTATCGATACGATGCTCAATGCTTTCCATGTCTGGTAACCCTTACTCTGCTGAGAGACGAGTGTTGTGAGTAGCAAGATGAGGCTGGTCCAGAACACCACCATAATCTCCGGCGTACCCGAGCGGCCAAGCATGAGGAACCAGGTTGTCGTAACGACCATGATGCCCCAGGTGATGGCGACGTTTTCTTGCAGCCAGCGTCTCAAGAGCAACAGAATAAACAGAATACTCATCGCGCCAAAGATCAGCGATGGCAGGCGCACGCCAAGCGGGCCGAGCCCAAACAAATGCAAACTCCCCCACTGCACCATGTGGTATGGCAGGTCGACGGTGTGCGTATTCTGTAGGAAGTTCTGGTCAAAAACAATCTGGCTACTGGCAAGCGCACTCGCCTCTTCGGCCTGGCTTAACCCCGCTGGAATTTTGGTAATAAACAACAGCAGCAATCCAACTGTCATCAACACCAACGTGGTGTAGCCGATCAGATACCGATAGCGATAAAGTGTGAGCTCGCTTACTGGGCGCATAATTTACTCATAGTAACTTGTTTCATTATACACGAGCGGGTTGGCATGATGCTTATTTTGGTAGGTCCCACCCTACGGAAGGCTTTGGCGTGGGCGGCCGAGCGGTGTCGCTGGATGCGATGTCCCGCTCGGCTGTCCCGTCGTCGTTGGTTTATTCATGGCGACTCCAATGCATTATTCGATGACAGCGGTCGCGAGTGGTTGCCCGGGACCCCACCAGTACGTTTCGGCGATATTGGTGCCGTAGGCGGTGTAGACCGTCTGGGCGCCATCTACCGATGTGCTGCGGTCAAACTCGCGAACATTGCTAAGCCCGCCGACTATCGTGCCGGCGCGCAGCTCTCTTGTCCCGGCCGGCCACCAGTACTCATAGACGCCACCGGCAGTGGCGACGTATAGATTGTAGCTGGAGCCGTAACGGTACGCCTGTATTGCGCGAACGCCGTTGTCCGCCGACAAGTGCCAGTAGCTGATGCCGGCGGCACCTGGCGTCCAGGCCGCCTCCCAGGCCCCACTCCCCGCCTCGCCGACGAACAGATGGTGTTGGTTGGTTCCTGGGTCGACAGTCAGGTCAAGGTCGACGATATCGTTTTGGGCAATTCGGATGATCTGCCCGACTGTGATTCCTGGGACGCCCGGTCGCCACCATACCTCGTAGGCATAGCCTTGGTCGGCCACATACAGCGATTGCCGCCCGTCTGGCTCGAAGAATTTCTTCATCGCTACCGGGTTGGCTAACGTAAAGACGCGCGACTTATTGACCGTGCCTCCAGGTCGCCACCAGTATTCGTCTACGCCGACTTCCGTCATGGCGTAGAGCTGATGGACGCCATCGGGCGCGACTGTCTTGATGACCTTGCGGATGGTGTTGTCGGTATGGGCTATCGGCGGATTGGATGTGTGCAAACCTTGGTTCGGGCGCCACCACGTCTCGTAGATATTGTGCGCGGTCTCTGTGTACAGCAGGTGTAGACCGTCGCTCAGAATTTGAACGTCAATGTCCTTGACGTCACCCTGCGGGATATCGACCAGTTTGCTGTGATGCACGCCGTCCCCGCCAGGTCGCCACCAGCTTTCGTAGACCGAGTCAGCCTTCGCCCAGTACACCACATTTGTGCCGTCGCTCTGGTTTTTCTTGATTACCCTGAGGACGGTGTTGTTTGCGGATGGCTGGGTCGATGCGTCGAGGTCTTTGAAGTGGATGTAGCCGTCGGGTGACGAAGCGTTGATCGTCCTGTTTCCGTACGTCCCATCGTAGTCGCCATCGTTGTTCGCATCGGCGCCGTTGTACTCCTCGATTGTGACTTTCTTTCCATTGACCGCGGAAACCCACGCAACATGGAAGCCACCATCCCACCAGGCGACCGACCCGACGGCTGGATTCTTGTCGACCGTAACGCC
>DATEFF010000071.1:0-4913 GCA_035280785.1 Saccharimonadales bacterium (SeqCode) | reverse complement strand
TGGCTCGTGCTCAGTCCGTGCTCCAGGAAGAACGGCGTCAGGTACGCGGCGCTAATGCTCAACGCGCGAAACGGCGCAAACAACGTAAGCCAGCGCGCGTTTTGGCTGTAGTGACGCATGAGGTTCCTTTCCGTTAGTTGTTATTAGAGATGACGTTGGTGCCTTATCGGCCCCGATACGCCTCCGAACCCAGTGGTGTCTGTAAAAATACTTGAAACGATAAACGCCTCCTGATTCGGAGGCGTATCGTGACTGACGAGTTATAAAATCTAGTTTATTTCTGTTGTGAGTACGATACGCCCGTGGTTGAATACATGCCAAATACAGCAATGCCGTTGCCTTGAAGCACGGTGGCCATAAGTTGGGACTGGTTTGGGCGATATCGTTTCATATCCAGGGTAGTATACCAGACTTATGCTTATTGTAAACATCTATTTTTGTGTTATAGTATTTTTTGGCTTGCGGCCAATCCGCAACTTTCGTGAGGGAGAATCATGAGCTTGCAGCACTCCCCGACAGCAAACCTGCCGGGCTATGGGGCGCCGAACTACCCGCGTTTAGTCGCCAGCTTGGCGACCGCGCTGGTCAATGGCGCTCCGCTCACTCCGGCGGCCATCGAGCGTGCTGCCCGGCTGGTGCCGGGCTACAACACGTCGGCGCCGGCAGCCACGACGGCCGATGGGTACATCTGGATGCGCGTGCTGGAGTTCGGGCTGCGGACGGCGCGCAGCGTCATTGCCGTCGCCATTCCGCACGCACGCGACTACGGTCGGGCCGACGGTTCGCAACTCGACCGCATGCCGGCCGTCTACCTTCGGCACGGAGCGACGGTGGACGAGGCCAACGCCGTCATCGGCTTGTTGCTCTCGCACCTGTGATGCTTGCCCCGTTGGGACGCCCCGAGACCGCTCTGGGCGTCCCAACGTGGGCTAAGAATATTACAGTCTGAAATTATTATGGTATAGTACACGTGGTTTGCGGGAAAATGCCCGCACCAGATGAAGTTGGGGGAAATGCCATGAGCTTACGACAGCACGGAGGTGCTGCTCTGAGGGGCTGGGATGGTCCGTACCACCCAGTTCTCATTCCTAGTCTGGCGACGGTCTACACCGAGCGCCCGGACGGGGAGGGCAACGGTTCTGCACTGGAGGCCGCGGTTCGCGGTATTCCAGGTTTCGTCCAGATGTTCCGCCCGCCGACCGCCCGCGACGGCTACGACTGGTTCTGGGCCTTCGAGTTCACCGTGTACGGTGGCAGGGTCCTGGTGGCGCTCCCCTGGGCGCAGGACTGGCAGCGGGTCGACGGTTCGCAGCTCGACCGCTCGCCGGCGGTCTACACCCAGGGACAGCACGTCAACATCGACACCGCCAACGCCATCGTGGCGCGCGTGATCCGTGCGCTGCGCCCGGGTCCGGCTACGGCCAACCCCACGGGTCGCTGACCCGCTTTGTCGTCCGTGGCCCCAGGCAGTTCTGTCGCCTGGGGCCACGGTACCGCTACTTGATCTTTATAACAATTTTTCCGCGATGACCGCCGTTGTGGAGCTGGTCCAAAGCTTCCGCGGCTTGCTCTAATGGGTATGTCTGGTCGATTGTTACATTCAGCACACCTTGCTCAACGAGTTCGGTGATGTGCGCCAGTCGCTCTGTGGTGGCGTCTGTGAATTGGTGGATTGCAGTAACATCGTGTGCCGCAGCCAATTCCTCGTTCGGCGGTGCTACCATCGATACGATTTGTCCGCCTTTTTTCAGCACCGCAAAGGATCGCTCGTACGTGTCTCCGCCGACCGTATCGAATACGGCATCGAAGTCTTGGAGCTTTTCTTCAAACCTCTCGACTTTGTAGTCAATAACTTCATCAGCCCCTAGCTGAACGGCGTAGTCTTTGTTTTTTTCAGAAACGGTCGTTGCGACATACGCACCAAGGTGTTTGGCGAGTTGAATGGCTATTGTGCCGATGCCTCCTGCGCCGCCGTGGATGAGTATCTTTTGTCCCGCGCTCAGATGAAGCGTATCAACAAGTGCCTGGTATGCACTCTCGGCCGCAAGGGGCAGTGCAGCCGCGGTCACGAAATCGATGTTTGCTGGCTTAGGGGCGATGGAGGTTGCCTTTGCAGGCGCAAATTCGGCAAATGACCCACGACCACTCGCGGGATTTGCTCCGCCGTAGACTTCCTGCCCGACCTCAAAGCCTTCAACGTCGGGTCCAACTTCCGCTACCACGCCAGCAAGGTCACCACCAAGCGTTGCGGGAAAGGTGAGGTTGGCGCCGCCAATTCCTGACATAACCATCCAGTCGTATGGGTTGACGCTTGCTGCGTGAACCTCTACGAGTACCTGGCCCGGTCCAGCTGTTGGCTTAGGCGCTTGATCTGTAAAATGCAGGACGTCTTTGTCTCCGTAGGAATTGATTTGGGCTGCTCGCATGGTGTTCTCCTGAAAGTGCTATTGTTTTTATAGTACCACAGACAGGCAAAACGCTAGCGCTAGTGGTATACTCTGGATATGGTTCGATATCACTATCGCGAGGGCGTCACCTTCGAGAAAAAGAAGAGTCGTTGGTTTCTTATATTCATTAGCCTCGTGATTTTCGCTGCGGCAGTCTATGTTGTGGCTGTTTATTTAGCTCCGCAACTTGTGACAGTGCCTTTTACGAGCCTGACGGCTACGGCAACCGATGATAAGATCAAAAGTTCCAAGGCCGGTCAGCATGGTGACCGCTTGTTTATTCCCCAGATTAATGTCGACGTAGCCATCCAGGCTGGTGGCGACAAAACGCAGTTAGCCAACGGCGCCTGGCAGCGCGACATCGAGTTGGGCAACCCAGAAAAGGGCGGCAACTTTGCGCTGAGCGGCTATAAATTTACGCTGGATATGACGCCGTGGAACACGCGCGCTAAGTCGCCATTCTACAATTTGGGCAAACTCAAGACGGGTGATGAACTCACCTTGGACTACCACGGCAAACGTTACGTTTACAAAATTGACCGTGTTGCCGAAGCCTCGACTGACTCTGACCTAGAGCAAAAGAGCGAAGACAATCGTCTTACGCTCTATGCTACAGATGGAAATGGTGATGCTGTTTCTGGCGCTGCAATTAGCGCGGTGCGTATTAGTCCGGCCAGCGATGAGCAGGCCAGTACGTTTGGATCTAATTAATCTTATCGACAGCTGCGTAGTCAAGAATAAAGAACTTGCGGTTCTCTGAGAACGTACCGACACATGTCTGCAAAAGCAGGCGTGAATTGCCGTTGTAGTCAAGGATGCCGGTGTCGCTTGGGCTCACAACGTGGGTTTCCTTGAGCTTGTAGGTAAACTTGTAGCCATTACTGGTGTACACGTAAACAGGCTGGTCAATTTTGAGGTTGAGCAGCTTACCAAACACGCGGTCGGTTGCGTGGCCGTAAATGAATGTCTGACCGGCGTAATCGTTTGGCTGACTAGTCATAGCGCCAAACATCGCCTTGTCGTCGTAGAGAGTCCAATCTTTGGACTTGGCGTCATAGAAACCGTCAACGACTTGCATGTCGACACCAACGGTCGGAGCCTCAATGCGTACCGGGTGGCCAGTCTTCATTTGTGGGGTAGTTTCGGCTGGCTTGGTTTCGACTGGAGCAGCAACGCTGGTTGTCTGACCAGGGGCGGCCAGAACGGTTTCGTCGCTGCTAAAGATAGCCGGGACGACACCAATAAGGCCGGTAACGGTGAGCGTTAGGCCGAGGATCGCAAGTTGTGCTGGGTTGAGCTTTTGCATAGTTAGTCTCCTCGGTTATTTCTTGGCGTGCTGGCGGTTAGCGGCAACAAATGAAGCCACAATCGTGCCAACGCCGATAAAGGTCAGGGTTAGGGCGCCAACAAACAGCGGGCTATCAGCCTGCGTGGCACCAAATGTTGAAATAACAGTAGTCAAATTCACCATAATTGTCTCCCTGCAAGGGGCTCACCTCGGCTTTTCATTCAAAAAGCCAGGCAAAGCCCTCGCTTAGGTATATTTATACCACAAATGAGTAAATTTGTAAATGCTTTTGCTTATGATTATGCCACAGTGCAACAGATTGGTTTGGTATACTTTGGGGTATGAGTGAACGCCTGCATGTCCCAGATCGCATCCGAAACATCCTGAGGGAGCCGAATTGGTACGATCAACTGGGGCGAATCAGGGGTGGAATGATGCTTGGTTCGTTGGCCGCACACAATACGACAGAGGTGGCCCATCTGTCGGGTGGGGTTGCCGATAGGGCAAAAAGTCTGCTTTTGCGAGTATTTACAGAGATGCTAGAGGATGGTGCTATTGCACTTGGTCAAACTGGCCCAAATTGGGATGCCGAGCGTCAATCTGTTGATACAGTGGTCGTGCATCATACAGGCCGACAGGGGTCGATGGATTTGGCGCAGTTGAACGCACTTCATCTGTTAAACCTGTACGTGCCAAAGTACCGCAACCCTGGTGCGGATATCGAAATTATTGGCGGCACCCCTGTTTACTCGGGGCATGCCGACGCCAGCGGTCGCCAGGTGTTTTATGGCTACCACTGGTTGGTTCGTGAGGATGGTTCAAGAGAGCATTTGCTGCCAGATGAGGCAATTGGTTGGCACGCGGGCAGTTGGGATGTAAACACTCGCAGTATTGCGGTGTGTTTTGACGGGAATTTTGCTGAAGGTGGCCAACCAAGCGGCGAGGCGTTGGAGTCAGCGGCAGAACTGATAGCGAGCGACTACTCGCAGGTTGAGTCAGCTCGAGTGCTGGGCCACGGTGCAATTGTGCAGACCGCGTGCCCAGGGAGTGAATTTGAGGTGTGGGGCGCAGAACTCCGCGCCCTTGTCGAGGCGAGTCGGAACTAGATTTCGCGGAAGACTTCGATGCTAGCGCCGAGTTCGTTCAAGCGTAGAGCTAAGTCTTCGTAGCCGCGGCTA
>DATEFF010000070.1:0-5665 GCA_035280785.1 Saccharimonadales bacterium (SeqCode) | reverse complement strand
ATATGGTCCACTTTAACGGCGATAGGTTTACGGGTCCTTACGCCAAATGAAAAAGATCGGCGCTTAGCCGATCCCTTCCTGTAGCGTTGAGTTCGCCTACTCCCCGTCTGCTGCCTTCTCAAGTTCCGCCACCTCAATCTTGTGCATCCCCATCATAGCCTGCATTGCGCGGTTGGCGCGGCCTTGGTCTGGGTCGTTGAGGAGCTCGCCAAGTCGCTTCGGGATGATCTGCCAGCTGACGCCGAACTTGTCTTTGCACCAGCCACACTGCTCTGACTCGGGCACTGCGGATAGCTTCTCCCAGTAGTAGTCGACCTCTTCTTGGTCGGCGCAGTCGACGACAAACGATACGGATTCGTTGAACTTAAACGTTGGGCCGCCGTCCAGGCAAGTAAACTTGACGCCGTCCAGCTCGAACTCGCCGTTAATGACCTTGCCGGACATTCCCTTGAAGTGCTCGTCCAGCGATTCGTCTGGGTACTTGTCGATACGAATAATTTTAGAGTTTTTAAAGACGCTGACGTAGTAGTTGATCGCCTCCTCGGCGTTCATGTCGAACCATAGACACGGGGTAACTTTTTGCATGCTTCCTCCTTATTGCTGAGTATATTGTCTCACACTAGCAGGCACGATTATGCTTAAATAGTCACATATGCCAGATCAAAAACCGCCACTCGTCACTGTTAAAGATTTTAATTTACGCCTCGGGGGTAAGCAGATTGTCAAAGATCTGAACTTTGACGTGCGCCCCGGTGAGGTCTTTGCGCTACTGGGCGCAAACGGTTCGGGTAAGACCTCGACCATCCGTTCCCTGCTCAATATTTACCAGGCGACGTCGGGCGAGCTGCTTGTTGACGGCAAGCCATACAGCCCAGAGTATGCCCACCTTGTGGGTTACCTCCCGGAGGAGCGCGGCCTGTACGTGCGCAGTACCGTTATTGATGTCATGACGTATTTTGGTGAGCTCAAGGGCATGGACCGTGCTGAGGCGCGTGACTTCTCGCTCAAATATCTGGAGCGCGTTGGCCTGGCGGACAAGGCCAAGCTGTTGGTCAAGAAGCTCTCTGGTGGCCAGCAGCAGAAAGTCCAGTTGGGCGTGGCTATTATCAACCACCCCAAACTTTTGATCTTGGACGAGCCAACCAAGGGACTCGACCCAGTTAACCGCAAACTCCTGCTAGATGTTGTAGAGGAATACCGCCAGAAGGGCACGGCCGTCATTTATATCACCCACCTCATGGAAGAGGTCGAGCGACTGGCCGACCGTATCCTCATCATTAAGGACGGCGCGCGTCAGGCGTACGGCACCAAGGACGAGCTTAAAAAGACCTACAACCTCAAGACCATCGAAGATATTTTTGTATCGATTTACGCAGAAAGGCAGACCAATGAGCAAGAATAATAAACTCCGCGCTGTCATTCGCCATGAGTTTTTGGCGATTATTAGGCAGCCGTCATTCTGGATTTCGCTGTTTTCTGTGCCAGTAATTTTGGGCGTTGTGACGCTGATTGGCGTATTGACCAACCAAGATAAAGACACCGACCCGGCTAAAAATAATCTCAATGTTGCTGTCATTGATAGCAGCCACATTGTGAGCGCCGATGCTTACAAAGCGTTCAATCTCAAGCAAGAGCAGCCTTCGCAGCAGTCCAGGCTGGAGGGCGACGTGCAGTCTGGCAAGCTCGACGGCCTTATCGTCTACCCGGGCGACCTACTCCAGACGGGCAAATATCAGCTGTTCGCCGACAAGACCGATAACCCCGAAGCCGATGCTATCGTGACTCAACTGGGCAAAGTTGTATTACAGCAGAGTTTGCTGGCGCCACTCGGCTCGCAGCAGGTTGCGACATTGGCAGTGTCAGGTGGCGAGGGTCAGATGCAGAGCTTTGCCGACGGCAAGCCATCCAGGCAGATCAACGAATTCATCGTGCCGGGTGCATTCCTGATTATCTTTTATATCGTGTTGGTCTTTTCTGTTGGGTACGCGCTGACGTCGGTATCAGAGGAGAAAGAGAACCGCTCTATCGAGATGGTTCTGAGCTATGTTAAGCCGCGCACACTGATTCTGGGTAAGCTGCTGTCGATCATCTTGGTGACGTTTACGCAGATCCTTATATTCATCGTGATGGGTGTAGCAACGTACTTTATACTGCGGGCATTTGGTAATGACATTTCGCTGCCGTTTAGCATTTCGAGCCTGACGTTTGTGCCGACAGAGATACTCATTGGCGCCGGTGTATTGGTGTTCGGGTTTATCTTCTACGTTGCGCTGATGGCCATGATTGGTGCGATCTTCCCGTCGTCTAAGGAAGCAAATAACTTCTCGGCAGTGTTTTTCATCCTGCCAGCGGCGCCATTTTGGGGCATTAACGCCATCGTCGCACAGGAGCCAAACCTATTTGCGCAGATACTCTCCTACTTCCCGCTCACCTCGCCAACGACCGTGCTGCTACGCAACACTGTCGGCAACTTGAGCTTTGGCGAGGGGCTGATTTCGTTGGCTATACTCGTCTTGGCTGCGGCGATTACGATCCTGCTTGCTGCCCGAGCCTTCCGCCTTGGTACGCTGGAATACACCGACCGCATCAAGTTTAAGTCGCTATTTGGCAGAAGCTAGCTGTCTTTTAGCTTGGCTATTGCGTTGAGGACTTCGTCGCTCGTAACGCGGGCGTGGTTGAGGCCGTCCCCGGCGTAATAACTTTGGTGCGGGTCTTCGCCGGTCATGCGCGGCAAGGCAGCCCACTCCATGGCGAGGTTGGCGGCGAACTCCTCGCGCGAGATGTTGCCTTGGGCAAACTTCAACGAGCCGCGCCGTTCTATGAGTGCTATCGCCAGGCGGTCCTGGAGCGCTTCGTCAAATTGAGCTTGTGGGCTTATGCGGAGTTGCTTAACCAATCCGGCCAGCGTGGTGCCCATAAACTGGTATCGGCCTACGGCATTGCTCGCGGCACCCTTCTGAATATATTCTTGCTGCCACTTCATAACGTCTGCAACGGTCATGTCGGTAAAGCGCACCTCGGCGTTGCCGGCGCCGCCGAAGTAGGCGTTATAATTGCCGTTGCTTTCGCCTTTGGCGATCGTGTCGAGGAGCGGTTTGTACGCTGTTGGATCAATCATTGGTCGTACCCCTTGTGCGATAAGTAGTGAAACTCCAAGTGCGACAGCTGCAAGACCAATGGCCTGCCGCTGCTTGCGGTTTAGCCTGTTTAGGCTGACCCGCACCTTTTTGTAAATCTCAACTGGGTTATTCATAGCCACAGACCAGCTTAACAGCTGCAAGGGCAAACTGGCTACTATGTTTGCCGCATTGACTAAACGCCCCTAAAGTCGTAAGGTATATTTTGAGTTTTGTGGACCACGACTGATAGCAAGGAGCGTTATGCAGCCTCTGCGACCCGTGCGGTGGGCAATCAAGCGACTGCGCGGCATTTCGATCGCGAGGCGCAGGTACATGATGGTCGGTACCGTGATGAGCGGATTGAACGTCGGCCTGCTGGTGCTGTTGGTTGATCTGCTGATCATCCCGGCGGCAATCGCAAACGTATCGCGCACCGTCGTTACCACGCAGATTCACTTCTGCATTCACCGCTGGTATACCTGGCGCGGACTCGACGAACGAGCGGCTTGGCCGTTCTGGCAACAGTGGAGGAGATTCCACGTACTGCGTGCCGGCTCGATAGCCGTGCAGCAGTCCGCCTTCTTCCTGTTGGTGAGCATCGGGGTGCATCATCTCATCGCGTATTTCTCTTTGATCATCGCGATTGGCCTGGTGAACCTCAAGTATGCCGAGAAGTTCGTCTGGCCTGGTGAACATCAAGTATGCCGAGAAGTTCGTCTTCAGCGCCAAGGACAGCGGCGATCATGGCCCGCTGGTCTGACCTCCGTCCCTACTCACCTGTCCCACGCCCTGTGCCCAGAGCCCGGGCAACGAGACACGCGGGCCCCTTCCAGGGCCCGCTTCTCATTTTCGGATTGTGTAGGCGGATCTAGAAGCCGCTCTTTGATGCGCTGATCACGCGGTCGTTGAGGTATGTGACGGTGATGATTTTGTCACCCTCTGTGTAGGTGCATACCTCTTGCTTGCCAACATTGAGTCCATCGGCGTTAACGATAACGGCGCAGTTTGGACCGAGTCCGTTAGCCCGGGCGGTGATTTGCTCTTTGGTGTTGCCAATGTTTAGGTTGGCCGCCAGGTCAGCTAGGCCGCTCGAGGCTGTTGCTGGCGGAGGGGTTGTTGACCCGCCACCACCGTTGTTGTTGCCTCCGCCATTGTTCGAACCGCCACCAGAGTTGCCGGTATTCCCCGTGCTACCGCTTGTGCCCGTGCTGCCGTTACTGCCGTTGCTGCCATCGGTCCCGCTGGATTCGGTGGTCGCTGCCGCCGGTTGGTCTGGCCCTGCCGCTGATACGTTGGTGTAGAATGCGCTACCGAGCCGCGGCTGTGCAAATGGCCACCAGCCGTTACTTTGTGCCCATAGTAAGTACAAAAGTAGCAAGATAATCGCAATCAAGAACCACAAAAAGTGCTTCTCCTCACGTACTATTCCCTTTTTCTTTTCGCGTGTGACCGCGCTTTTGACAGCGGTCTCTTGTTTAGATGCCATTTTTAGCCCCCTTAAGAATGACGTTACATGTTCACTAATATATATAGGTTATAAGAAAACCAGACAGCGAGATGTTTCGCGTCGAATTTAGTTATGAAGGAGTATAATAAATGCTTGTGTTTATTTGCGCAGGATTTTTTCGAGAGTTTTGCCTTGAGCGAGCTCGTCGACAACTTTGTCCATGTAGCGGATTTCTTGCATGAGCGGCTCTTCGATTTCTTCGACGCGCACGCCACAGATCATGCCCGTAATAAGGCGGCGTGACGGATTGGGTTTTGCCTCGGCAAAGAAAGTCTCAAGGGTGACTTGCTTGGCAATTTGCGTCTCAAGCTGTGTTTGGCTGTAGCCGGTGAGCCAGCAAAGGACTTTGTCGAGCTCGGCTTTGGTGCGGCCTTTCTTCTCTACCTTTTCGATATACAAAGGATAGACGCTGGCGAAGCTGATGCGATAAATTCGTGGGGTTGGTTGCATAGTCGTACCTCTTTGATGTCATTTTACTCTATCTGGCTATGGCTCAGAAACAAAAATGCCCTGACGTATGTCAGGGGTGGTGCCGGTCCGGCGGGTCGGGCGGCGTTCGGGCCACCACAACCCGCCGGGTCGGTGCTGCTCAGATGATGTTGAAGCCGTTGATGGCCTTGGGGAGCGCATCGCGGTCTGCGCCCATGACAGTCATCATCAGGAACGTGGTGAGCGTCTGCGTGTCGGCCTGGGGCAGACTCGCGGCGGAGCGCACCTCGTCGACCTTGTCGATGATGGCGGCGATGAGGTCGACGTCGCGCTTGCCTGCGTCGAAGGCGGCCTGGGCGGCCTCGGCAACGGCGCGGTGACGCGGTGACTTGTACTGCAATGCGGCCGGCATGTGGTTCTCCTCGGTCGGGTGGGCGGAAGACCCACTCAAAATCTGGCAGTGTTACTATACAATAAATGATAGATTATTTCAATACCCTGTTATGATAAAGTCATGACAGAACGTTTTGCTGATATGTTGATGGGTGGCGGCCACGCAAACTCGCTGGGCCGAGTGAATGAGGTTATAGAAATTGTACTTAAAGATGCT
>DATEFF010000069.1:0-8293 GCA_035280785.1 Saccharimonadales bacterium (SeqCode) | reverse complement strand
CATCTCGCACAAATTCCCACGCTTCACGAACAGAATCTGGGACCTCAGCTCGCCCCTCGACCTCTGACAGCAGCGATAATCGGTAGCCCAAAATTCCACGCCAATGCTCAGCCTCTGGCCGGCCATACACTTCGCGCATGTTCTCGCCCAGCTGGAACGAAACCGCCTCGTACATAGGATGGTCAGGACCAATATCAGTCTGAATACGGGTCAGCAGCATAATACCAACTTCGTGCAAGCGGTCTGTCACCTTTTCGCGGAGCAAGCGATCCTCTTCGACCTCCATGTCCAGGCGCATCACGTCATGAAGCAACACAGTCAACTCGTCACGACGAGCCACAAGCGTGTCGGTATCAAGACCCGGATAAGCAAATGTTGGCGTCTCAGGCGTCTCGCCAGCCATCGCGGCATCAATAAATTCATCCTTCGCACCAGCCGCGAGCTCGCCGCGCTGGTTGAAATATTTGTACGTCTCAAGATTGGCGTACGGATGTCCAGCAAAACGGTTCAAAACCTCAGCGCGCTCGGCTTCCGGTCCGAGCTCGACTTCCCCAGAAGGCTGGCGATGTTCACTCATGTGAGACTATTTTACCAGAGTTTCTTCTTGCGGCTCTCGGGCTTGTCGAACTCTGCCAAAAGTTCCTTCTGACGTTTGCTGAGCTTGGTTGGCGTGTCAACGTGGACGGTTACGATGTGCGCACCGCGACCCTCACCACGCAGATGTGGAACGCCGTGATTACTGAGCTTAAAGTCGGTGCCGCTCTGAGTGCCAGCGGGGATTTTCATAGTCAGTTGACCATCGACTGTCTCAACTTCGATCTCGGCGCCCAATGCGGCTTGGACTATGCTGATGTGTTCGTCACTGAGGATGATATCGCCTTCGCGAGTGAACTTTTTGTGCGGCTTGACGCGGATGTTGACGTAGAGGTCACCCTTTTCGCCACCGGCCATAGCCTCACCGCGACCGTCCAGGCGAATTGTTGCGCCGTCATCAATGCCAGCTGGGACCTTCAGGGTCACCATCTGATGCTTACGCTCGACACCCTTACCGCGACAGACTGTACAGACTTTCTCTGGCACTTTGCCACGACCTTCGCAAGTCGAGCACACAGTTGCCTGCTGAATCTGGCCAAACATCGTGTTCATGATGCGATTGACTTGGCCTGAGCCTTTGCACGTACCACAGGTTTTCATATCGTGGCCCGGCTCGGCGCCACTGCCCTTACAGTGCGAACAATTATCGTCCAGAGTTATCGAGATTTCTTTGTCGGCGCCAAAAATTGCTTCGTTGAAGCCGAGTGTTACATTAACGGCAACGTCTTGGCCACGGCGTGGTCCTTGCTGACGATTTCCGCCAAAGAAGTTTCCGAACAGGTCGCCAAGGTCACCACCAAAGTCAAAGTTAATGTTCTGGCCGTTAAAGCCGCCAAAACCTTCAAACGGATTACCGCCAGCTGCGCCGCCGTTACCACCGACGCCAGCGTGACCAAACTGGTCGTAGCGCTGTCTTTTAGACGAATCCTTTAGCACCTCATAGGCTTCGTTGATCTCTTTAAACTTAGCCTCATCGCCGCCCTCTTTGTCAGGGTGGTATTTGACGGCTAACTTGCGAAATGCCTTCTTAATCTCGTCCGCCGAAGCGTCCTTGGAGATACCTAAAACTTCGTAATAATCACGCTTGCTCATATATCGCTTACTATTTTAGCACTTCATGGGGGTAGAGTGCCAATATTGCGTGTTCAAATATCTATTTACAAAAATGCATAATAAGTATATGGTATAGCAGTCGAAGTCCCCAAGAGTTAGGAACGACAATGACACAGCGAGGGCCCGGACGCCCCGACCCCGAAGCCACCGACCTGTTCCGTCGGAGCTGGCCCTGGATCGGTGGTGCTATCGCCGCCCTGCTGGTCTGCCTTCTGGTGATCCCGCAGCTCCTCATGGCTGCCAACATCAGCGAGGGCATGGCCATGCAGGTCGGGCAGCTCTGCACGATTCCCGTCGGCATCATCTGCATCGTCGGCATCCGCCGCGTGTGGCGATCCTGATGGGTGGCAGCAACGGCGAACTGGCGCCCCAATCGGGCTACTACGTCAGTTCACTCCGAGTCCGCCGGGAGCTCATCCCGGTCGAGAAAGACGGTGTCATCATCGCCTACCGCTGCCTGACCTACCCGGTCGACGGCCCTGCGGAAAGCGACGTGGTCATGGCGGACCAAGTCGAGTTCGAGGACGAACTCATCCGCCTGCACCTGATGTCTCCCCGCAACCCCGTCACGGCGGTCTACGCCTGGGCGTGGCGCGGACTGGGCGTCGACAAATGGAAGGTCGGCAACCGGCCCGCCGGAAGCGACCCTACCGAGACGCTCCTACGCGTCATCTGACTTGCCCCGCACCCGCGGGCCGAGTGGACCATCCAAGGTCCCAAGGCCCCGACACGTGCGGGGCCTTGCAATTTCAGGCTACCTGAAAGCTGCGCCAATCTTTATTTTGCGGCTCAAAATGCTGACGCAGTGTGTTGTCGATCATCTGTTCGTCGTAATCTACCGTCACGGTCTTGTCCGAGTTGTAGCCACCACCTAACAAATCTTGGGTGCCGTCCACAATTCTTGCTTGCGGCAATTCGCGCTGAAGCAACAGGCGCACCTCGTTGGCCTGGTTGGCGTCAAGAAGTTCTAATTTAATTTCTGTCATGATGCGTCCTCCGTTACATATACATCGTAGCGCATTGGACTTAGTGCGCGCTGTGAAGTATGTCGCAAAAAGACAGCAGTTTCGTCGTGTACGACTCGTCAGCATAGCTGTAAATCTATGGACTGCTGAGACGAGGAGGGGGCGCCCGATGTGGGCTCCCTCCTCCTCGTGGGAAGTTGTTGGCTCTCCTCCAGCCAGTGCGATCCGTCACCCGTCAGGGTTCAGGAGTGCCTGTTCGCACGACAGGTTCTGTTCGTTGGTCAGTCCTCGGACCGGGTCGCGACCGCCGCCGGAGCGGGGGCCGTGGCCTCGGTCTTGGTGCCCGAGAACAGGGCGCCGAAGTCCAGCCCGCCAGCCTTGGCCGTCTCCAGCACCTGCAACAGCAGGGCGGGGACGGAACCGGCCACGCGGGACAGGGCGTCGTTGCCGTCGGAGCCACCACTGAGGACGGTGAGGTTGCTGATGTTGCCCATCGGCGCAGCGACCTCGCGGGCGATGAGGGGCAGCGCGGCGATCAGGTCCGGCAGGACCCGCAGCCGTGCGGCTTCCTCGGTGAAGGCGCTGAGCGCCTCCGCCAGCTTGGCCTGACCGTCAGCCTCGGCGAGCAGGCGAGCGCGCTCGCCGTCCGCCTTGGCCGTGAGTTCGGCCAGCAACGCTTCCGCGAGCAGCTTGCGCGCCGCGGCGTCGGACTGACCCTCCAGCTCACGCTGGCGGGCCTCGGCCTCGGCCTTGGCGATGTCCGCGTCACGCTGACCCTGTGCCTCCAGGACCGCGGCCTGCCGACGAGCTTCCGCCGGCACGATGACGTCCGCCTGCTGTGCCTCGGTGGCACGCAGGGCACGCTGCCGCTCGACCGCGATCTGCGCCTCGGTGCGCTCACGCTCGGTGGTCACACCGGCGAGCACGACGGCTCGCTCGGCCTCGGCCTGCGCCAGCGGACCCGCCTGGGCCGCTCGCGCCTTGGCCGCGTTGACCTCGGTCGCGATGGAAGCCAGCTCCAGGTCGCGCGTGCGCTCGGCCTGCGCGATCTGGGTGGCAGCCTCCGCCTGAGCGGTCTTGCCAGCCCGGTCGGCCGCAGCCGACTCGATCATGGCGTCACGCTTGGCGTTGGCCTGACCGATCTCCGCGTCGCGGCGCACCTCGGCGATCCTGGTCTGACCCAGGGAGTCGAGGTAGCCGTTGTTGTCGGAGATGTTCTGGATGGTGAGGACGTCGAGCTGCATGCCGATCGGTTCGAAGGCGGCCTTGGCCTCCTCCAGGATCCGTCGGGTCAGCTCGTCGCGGCTGCTGTTGAGTTCCTCCACCGTCATCTGCGAGACGATGCTGCGCATGTTGCCGGCGAGGATCTCGGTGACCTGGCGGTGCAGCGTGTTGCGGTCCGTGGTGAGGAACCGCTCGACGGCCGTGGCGATGGCCTCGTCCGTGGAGCCGAACCGGATCAGACCGACGGCGGCCACGTTGACGGGGACGCCGTTCGTGGAGTACACGTCGACGACCTTGACCTCGACACTGAACGGTTCGAGCTGCATGATGTCGACGCGCTCCAGGACGGGCACGCGGAACCGCGCGCCACCCCGGACGATCTTCTGCTTGCCGCGACCCGTGAAGACGGCCACCTGGTTCGGCGGGACCTTCACGTAGTTCTTGGCGTACAGAAGCGCGACGAGAATCAGTGCCAGGACGATGCCTGCGACACCGTACACGATGGGTGGGATCTCGGGCATGGCTCATGCCTCCAGTTCGGAGAGAGGGTGGTGGTCGACGACGAGCGTGCCGTCGAGGGTGACGTCGATGATCAGGACCCGGAGGCCCTTCGGAAGAGCCGCTCCGTTAGAGGAGACGGCCATCCGAGAGACGTGTGCACCCTGGCGGTCGTTGAACACGACCTGACCACTCCCCCCTTCCGGAATGTTGAGGTTGAGCACGCCTTCGCATCCCACGTACGCGTGGTGGCTCAGGAGTGAATTGGACTGCTGGCGTGCGAGCGGCTTGACGACGAGTTGATACGCCACCATGCCGATCGCAAAGAAACCAGCGCCAGCGATGGGCCAGCTCAGAACATCCGGGAAACCGCTTGCAGCGGCCACGAACCCGAACGATCCAAAGCCAACCATCGAGGCCGTGATGACCTTCATGCTGAGCCACGACGGAACCTGCGCCATGTCGGCGCCGGAGCCAGCCGCTGTCTCGGCAGCGTTGCCAACATCGACCTCATGTGACAGATCGGTCTCGTGCTCGAACAGCTCACCAAGCACGAAGCTCAGGATCAGCAGCACGAGACCGGTTGCCCCGATCGCGGCAAACGCGACCTCGGAACCCGTCACTTTTCACCTACCCTTCTGGGTTTGGTACGAACAGATTGTCAAGTTTCACCCCGGGTTCATACGAAAAAAATCTCCGCACGCCCACCGAAGATTGACAATCAAAGATTATATACTAATAAATACATTTATACAATCATTTTAGATATACGTAAAACCAGCGCCCGGGGTGAGCGCTGGTTTTGTACATGAGCAAACGACTACTTCTTGTCGTTGTCGACAACTTCACCTTCGACTGGGTCGTCGGCTTTTTTGTCGTCAGACTTGGCGTCCTTGATTGCTTCCTCTTCTTTAGCGACGGCTTCGTAAAGCTTAGCGCCGATAGGCATGATCTTTTCGTTCAGATCTTTGATGGCCTGGTTAACCTTGTCGAGGTCGTCAGAGTCTTCGTAGGTCTTAGCCTCTTTGACTGCATCCTCGATGGTCTTTTTGTCTTCATCGCTAATCTTGTCTTTGTGCTCGGCTGGGAGCTTCTCGGCCTGGTAGGTCGTCTGTGCCAGAGTGTTCTTGGCGTCGACGAGCTCGCGCTTCTTCTTGTCTTCGTCAGCGTGAGCTTCAGCTTCGCGCTGAGCTTTCTCGATGTCGTCCTTGCTGAGGTTACCACTGTTTTGAATAGTAATGCTCTGCTCTTTGCCGGTGCCCTTGTCCTTGGCGGTCACGTGCAAGATGCCGTTAGCGTCGAGGTTGAAGGTTACTTCGATCTGCGGGACACCGCGAGGTGCTGGAGGGATACCATCCAGGACGAACTTACCGAGGCTCTTGTTGTCTGAGCTCATTTCGCGCTCACCCTGCAAGACGTGAATTTCTACCTGCGGCTGATTGTCGCTGGCAGTACTAAATGTCTCAGATTTGCTGGTTGGGATAGTTGTGTTGCGGTCGATCAGCTTGGTTGTGACGCCGCCCATAGTCTCGATGCCGAGGCTTAGCGGGGTTACGTCCAACAGCAGGACATCTTTAACGTCACCAGCGAGCACACCACCCTGGATGGCTGCGCCAACAGCGACAACTTCGTCAGGGTTTACGCCCTTGAGTGGGTCTTTGCCGAAGATCTTTTTGACCTTCTCAACAACTGCTGGCATGCGGGTCATACCACCGACCAGAACAATCTCGTCGATGTCAGATGCGCTGAGACCAGCGTCTTTGAGAGCCTTCTCGCAAGGGATTGCGGTGCCGTCGATCAGGTCGGCGACCAGCTCTTCCAGTTTGGCGCGGGTCAGCTTGGTCTCGAAGTGCTTTGGGCCATCTGCGTCTGCGGTCAGGAATGGCAGGTTGATGTCAGTCTCAGTTGTAGTCGAGAGTTCCTTCTTGGCCTTTTCAGCCTCGTCCTTGAGACGCTGCATTGCTGCGTTGTCGCCCTTGAGGTCAACACCGTGTTCTTTCTTGAACTCGTCTAGGAAGTAATTAACGATGCGGTTGTCGAAGTCCTCACCACCAAGGTGGGTGTCACCGTTAGTACTCTTAACTTCGAAGACGCCGTCGCCGAGCTCTAGGATAGAAACGTCAAATGTACCACCACCGAGGTCGAATACAGCGATCTTCTCTTCCTTCTTCTTGTCGAGGCCGTAAGCCAAAGCGGCTGCGGTTGGCTCGTTGATGATGCGCTTGACCTCAAGGCCAGCGATCTTGCCTGCGTCCTTGGTTGCCTGGCGCTGCGAGTCGTCGAAGTAGGCAGGGACGGTAATGACAGCTTCGGTGACAGATTCGCCAAGGAAAGCTTCGGCGTCAGCCTTCAGCTTGCTGAGAATCATGGCGCTCACTTCTTCTGGGCTGTACTCTTTGTCACCCATCTTGACCTTAACGCCGTCGCCTGCACGAACGATGGCGTATGGCATGATGTCGAGGTCTTTTTGGACTTCGTCACTGTCGAATTTGCGGCCGATAAGGCGCTTTACACCATAGATAGTGTTGTTTGCGTTGGTAACGCGTTGGCGCTGAGCAACTTGGCCAACCAGGCGTTCGCCGCCCTTGTTGATTGCGACAACACTTGGAGTTGTGCGGTTGCCTTCAGCGTTTGCAATAACTTCTGGTTTACCCGCAACCATATAGGCCATGGCGCTGTTGGTAGTACCGAGGTCGATTCCGATAATTTTACCCATGTTAGTTCCTCCTAAGATTCGGGGTTAACTTTTTCATTTTAGCAGCCGAGCTGTCCGATTGCTAACGTACTTTTAGAATAGAAAATTAGCACTCGCGAGTCAAGAGTGCTAATTATTTGTCTAGCTAGCTTGTTCTACAAGATCTTCTTCGGCTACGACTTTTGCCTTCTGACGGTCAGCCCCACCCCTTAAGAGTGCTCCGGCGGCTATCAATGCGACCCGCTGCTCGTGTGGCGGTAGGTCAGCAAATCGTAGCCGCTCGCCATTTTGGCCCTCCCATGTAAAACCGTTGAGTTGTTCCATAACTTCCCCCTTATTAAAAAATCACCCGCTCTTCGCGGGTGATTTTCGCTTGTTGATAATACCGAGTTGTGGCTTTTTTCTGGCCATTAGTAGCCATAATACCACACCAATACTATACTGAGCGTGGCCAAAGAGGCCCATCGGAGAGGGGACATCATGCGACGCAAAGTCGTAATCGGTCGGCACACGCAAACCGACCACAACCTCAGGCGCATCCTGAGCGGTCAGATCGACGTCCCGGTCAACGCGACCGGCGCACGGCAAGCTGACGATGTTGCGGCTCGGGTGGCCGCACTGGGTGGCATCGTCGGCGTGACAGGGTCGGACCTCAAGCGGACCGTGCACCTCGGCGCCAAGATCGCCAACCGTACTGGCCTGACCTATGTCCGCAATCCGCGCTTCCGCGAGGCCGGACTGGGTCGGCTGGAAGGTCTGCGCCGCGAGGAGTTCCCGGAGCAGTACCAGACCGATCAGTACCGCACCTCCCTGCCGGACTTCGACTTCACGGCGGTCGGTGGCGAGAACGCGGACCAGGTCGTGGCGCGCTACATCGAAGGCATGCGAGCGGCCGAACACTTCTTCGACGGCGCGACCGGTGCCGTCGCTCGGCTGGTGATCATCGGGCACGGCACGGCGCTACGGCGGGTCTTCCGGGACCGCTTCGGAGTGATCGACAAGCTGCACGAGCAGGGCGAGTTCCAAGAGGTGGACTGGCCTCTCTGACGGCGAGTGGTTCGGGGTGCGAGTGAGCGCCCCGGCCACGGATCAATAAAATAAGCTTATTCTCTGGGGCGGCGGCGTCGTGGCCGCCGCCCCTCGTCCGTGTTAGTGCGGACGGCCTGGTTACGTCACAGGCCCTGTTGGCGTAGGTACGCCATCA
>DATEFF010000068.1:0-2406 GCA_035280785.1 Saccharimonadales bacterium (SeqCode) | reverse complement strand
ATTTCGGCTTCGGCCGTGGCAAGCAGTTCGTCGACAAGATTCTCTTCGTCATAGCCCAACTCCGCAACTTCGCCGGCAACTTTAATCAGGCGACGGCGCATGGCCTTCTGTGTAATAATTTCGGCGTAATGTTCGGCGTGTGCGGCGGTTGGCACCATGTTGGTCAGTTCGGTGATGTAGTCCATGCCACCAATCATCTCCAGCTCTTCCTTCTTCTTCAGCTCATCGCTGAGCGTCAGGAGGTCAACCGGGCGGTGTGCCTCGTAGAGCCTGAGCATGCCGGCGAAGATTGCGGCATGGCGTTTGTCGTAAAAGTCGTCGACATGCAGGATGTCACTGACACGGGTCAGGACTTCCTCGTCGATCAATACAGCACCAAGCAAACTCACTTCGGCATCGAGGTTCTGGGGTGGAATTTTCGCGGCAGCGTTGGGGCGCTCGCGCTTTTTATCCTTGTAATCCCTGTATTCTTTTTTGTCGCTAGGCATTGACGACCTCTCCCCCACCCATCATGTCCATAACTGATTTTGCTACCGTGTCGACTGGCTTGACCTGTTCGGGAGTTGGTTCTGGCGCAGGCGGAGGCGTCGCGGCAGCTGGTGCAATCTCTATCTCGGGCGCAGTCGCTTCGGTGTCGAGAACGGTCTGAATGATTGGTGCGCCACCCAAAAGTTCCATCATAATTGTGGCAAGAATCTTCTTGGATTTGGCGTCGTCGATGCGCTTTTGGTGGAGGCCGTAGCGGAACTTGAGCGTCAGCGTCTGCTTGTCGGCATCAAATTCTGGCTGGCCATGGCGGAGCATACCAAAAAGCGGCACGCTTTCTTCGCGCGTTTTGCCGAGGATGTCGGACCATTGCTCGGCAGTCAGGCCGGTAATCTTTTCGCCCTGAGCGTGTTGAGGTTCTTCTTTCGGTGAGCGAGCTTTGGGTTTTGCAGGCTGCGGTTTCTCGACGTTTAGGATTGGCTTGGCGACGGCAACTGGTGTGGGTTTGGCCGCAGCTCGAGGAGTTTCTTTGGCTGGAGATGCGGGACTCGAACCCACTGCTACAACAGGGGCGGCAGCCGTCGGCAGTGCAAACTTAGTTAGGAGCGTTCGCAACTTGAGCTTTGGGTTGTACGAGCGTGGGACCTCAATAAGTTCGTCCATCAGCAGGTACAGCTCGGTGTGTTTTGGCGCAAGGTCCTGTAGGTAGCGCGTGAGCTGCGGAATGAGCGACGCCGTATTGGTGCCTTGCTCCTCGAGTGCGGTGAGCTGCTTGTTTGTGCTGGCGAAATCCTTGGCAAGGATGGCGTCGACAAGCCCGCCGATTGCTTTTTTGCTGGCTAGACCTAGGCTGCGCTCTACGCTAGCTGCGTCAACCTTGCCGCCGTTTACGTTTGCCAGTTGGTCCAGTAGGTTGATGCTGTCGCGGAAGCTGCCTTCGCCGTGCTCTGCGATCAACGCGAGCGCTTCGTCGTCAACGTCGATCTTTTCTGTTTTGGCGATGGATTTCAGGTGGCCAATAACCTTTGCTTGCTCCACGAGCCTAAAGTTAAAGCGCTGCGTACGGCTAACAATAGTCGCCGGCAGCTTGTGTACTTCGGTCGTGGCCAAGATAAATACAACGTGCTCGGGTGGTTCCTCGAGCGTCTTGAGGAGCGCGTTGAATGATTCGCCAGTCAGCATGTGCACCTCGTCGATGATGTACACCTTGAACTTGCTACTGGTCGGCGCAATGTGGACCTTGTCGCGCAGGTCGCGAATGTCGTCGATGCGGCGGTTGCTGGCAGCGTCGATCTCGATAATATCTAAATGCTGCGACTCGTCGTACGGCAGCTGGTTAATTTCGTGCGCCAAAATACGCGCGGCACTTGTTTTGCCCACGCCGCGAGGTCCGGTGAAAAGATATGCATGGCTAATACGCCCGCTCTTAATGGAATTACCCAGAGCGTCGGTGACGTGTTCTTGCCCAACCATCTCGGCCAGCGTCTTGGATCGGTATTTGCGGTATAAAGCCTGTCCCATAAGTAAAAACCTGCGTCTAAAAACTAAGTCACCCCTCCACCGCGATGCTATATTCATCATACAGGTGGAGAGGTGCTTTGGATATTGTATTTATTGCAGAACAGACAGGACGTTGCCGGCTGGGTCCTTGAACCATGCGATTGTTGGGCCATCGGCTGGGTCGGTCGCGCGGGCGATGCCCTTTTCGTCGGTTTTGAAGTCGCCGAAGTCGTAGTGCTCCATGGTCACGCCCTTCTCGACGAGTGCGTCAACTGCGGCGTCAATGTCATCGACTGGGAAATTAAGAATGGTGAAGCTGGCTGGCTCGTGGTTTGGCTTGCCATACACGAATACTTTGGCGCCGGTGCCGAGTGTCAGGTGCAGCCCCATTCCCTCTTGTTCCTCGATGGTAAGGCCGAG
>DATEFF010000067.1:0-8682 GCA_035280785.1 Saccharimonadales bacterium (SeqCode) | reverse complement strand
TGGTCGCGACAACCTCGAGTTGCACCATTTTGATTTTTACCGATTGAACGAGCCAGGCGTTGTGGCCGACGAGTTGGCCGAGTCGCTTGCACAGCCAAACGTCATTGTCGCCGTTGAGTGGGGCGAAATTGTGCACGATGTTTTGCCGCCACACCGCATGACCATTCATCTGACCAGCCTGGGCGAAACCGAACGTAAAATCACAATCTCAACGCCGGCCGGCCTGGAGCATATCGACGAAGCGTTGGCCGCGTACAATCAGCAGAGTCACACGGCATGAGTGTTGTCCTGACGATTCGAACCGACAAGCCTGAGGCTGAAGTCGGCGTGTACGGCGCAGAGGGCAAGCAGCTGACGTACAATGTTTGGCTAGCGCACCGCGAGTTGAGCAAGACGCTCCACAGTGTAATTCGTGATGAACTCAAGAAGAACAACGCCGAGCTAAGCGACCTGGGCGGCATTGTCGTGTACCAGGGCCCCGGGTCGTTTACTGGTTTGCGCATAGGGATAACCGTTGCGAACGCACTGGCGCATGAACTTAAAATTCCGATTGTTGGCGCCGCCCAAGAAGACAAGTGGCTGGAACGCGGGCTGAGCCGATTGGCTGATGGCGATAATGACCAACTGGTTATGCCGGAGTATGGCGGCGAAGCCAATATCACGTTGCAGAAGAAATAAAATAATGGGGTGGCAGTCGGCGGGGCTGCCCCAAAATTAGGGGCGGACCGACTGGCAGGACCCCTTCCTACAATTTGTTTGACTATCTTTCGTTGTCGAGCGTACAATGAAAATGGTTTCTTATTCTCAAAGAAGATAAAACCGACTGACTGCTTTTCAAACACTTTTAAGAACAATCTGATACACCCTTGGACCTCAGGCGGAACTTGTATTATCTATGAGCTGCCTGTTGCGACACCGCGCGACAAACCATGCGGTGTGTCGTGAATAGAAAGGAATGCTATGGAAATAGCTGCTCTGTTAGCCGCAATACTTGCTGGTATTGCTGGTGGTGTTGGAGGTACAACATTTTGGGCACGTAAACAGGGGTCAAGTGGCGCTCAGAAAGCCGAAGAGATCGTCTCAAAGGCTAAGCGTGAAGCCCAGGACGTCCTGCTAGAGGCCAAGAAAAAGGCATTGAGCGTTACCGAAGAGGCCAACAAGAACGAACAAAGCCGCCGCAAAGAAATTAAATCTGCCGAGAACCGCGTCGCCGACCGCGAGCAAAGCCTCGACCGCAAGCTCGACGAACTCGACAAGCGTGCCGAGAAACTCCGCAAAGAGGAAGTCGATGTCGACAACCTCAAGCAAGAGATCCGCGACATTCGCAGCAAACAGCAGGAAAAGTTGGAGAAAATCGCCGGCTTGACCAAGAAGGACGCTGCCGCAAAGCTCATGACAATGACCGAGCGTGACATCAAGCACGACCTTGTCGGCTTAGTTGCTAAGCTCCAGGCGGACGCGACTCGCGACGCCGAAGAGCGCGCTCAGACAGTTCTGGTGACCGCGATGGAGCGTATGGCCAGCGAAGTGACCGCCGAAAAGACCGTCACCGCCGTCAAGCTCGAAGACGAAGAGATGAAGGGTCGCATCATCGGCAAGGAAGGCCGCAACATCCAGGCGCTGCAACGCGAAACTGGCGTTGACGTCCTTGTCGACGACACCCCAGGCATGGTCATCCTCAGCAGTTTCGACCCTGTCCGCCGCCAAGTCGCTCGCGTTGCGCTTGAGCTCCTTATGAAGGACGGTCGTATCCACCCGGCACGCATCGAGGAAGTTGTCGCCAAAGCCCGCAAACAGATCGACAAAGAAATCGACCAAGCTGGTGAAGATGCTGCCCGTGAAGTTGGCGTCGTTGGCGTACCAAAGGAAGTCCTGCGTCTGCTGGGTGAACTGAAGTTCCGTACCAGTTACGGTCAGAACGTCCTGAAGCACTCGACTGAGATGGCTCACATCGCCGGCATGATTGCCGAAGAAATCGGCGCTGACGTCCGAACCGCTAAATATGCTGCGCTGATCCACGACATGGGCAAGGCATTGACCCACAAGATGGAAGGCAAACACCACCACATCAGTGGTGAGATGGCTCGCAAGTACGGCGTGCCTGAGGAAGTTGCGACTGCTGCCGAGCAGCACCACGACGATGTGGAAGCTACAACGCCAGAAGCATTGATCATCCGCGTTGTTGACGCACTGAGCGCCGCCCGCCCAGGTGCGCGCAACATTAGTGCCGAGAACTTTGTGGAGCGCATGCGCGAACTCGAAAACGTCGCCACTAGCTTCGACGGTATCGACAAAGCCTACGCCATTAGCGCTGGCCGCGAAATCCGCGTTGTTGTGAAGCCGCAATCTATCGATGACCTCAGCGCCATCAAGCTGGCCCGCGACATTGCCACTAAGATTGAAAGCACCATGCAGTACCCTGGTACTATCAAGGTGAACGTCATCCGCGAGACTCGCGCGATCGAATACGCAAAATAGTTTTGCGCCAAACAACAGACATAACCCCGCCGGTAACGCCTGCGGGGTGTTTGTTTTTGCGAATGCTATATTGCAACAACCGGGTATGGCCGCGTACTATGGAAGGAACGCGCTATGATATACTTTGCACAAATCTTGGACGAGGGGGCAGTCGACGTACTGCAAAAGATCTTTACGGGTAATTCGATTCTGATTCTTATAGTTGCCTTTGTGCTTGCCTACATTGTGAGCGCAATTGTGGCTGGCATTATCATTAAGATTGCCAAGATGATTTCGGTCCGATCCGACTCAGTATCTAGCGAAGAAACAAGCATTCGTCTACGCCGAGTCGAGACATACCTCAGCGTTGCAATCGCCATTCTCCGCGCCTTCATTATGGGTGTTGCGGCCTATATAGCATTTGGATTTATCATCCCAGAACAAGGTGGCCTGCTGACCACCATTGGTGCTGGTACCGTGTTTGTTGTGATCGCCAACGCGACTGTTGCGCCGCTGCTGCGTGACTTTACCTCTGGTGTCGTGATGATTGTTGAGCGTTGGTTTACGGTTGGCGATTTTGTGCGCATCGAGCCATTTGCCGACGTTGGCGGTGTTGTTGAGCGCATAACCTTGCGTTCGACGAAGCTTCGAGACCTCAATGGTGAGACGGTGTGGCTACACAACCAGTACGTCCAGGGCGTAAAGGTAACGCCGCGCGGTGTTCGCACTATGGCTGTTGATGTATTTGTCCGCAAACTTGAGGCCGGTACAAAGCTAGTTGAAGAAGTCGCATCTACATTGCCCCAGGGCCCAACGATGCTGGTTAGTCCGCTTAAGATCGAAGAGACCGAGAAGCTCGCCAGTGATTTGTGGCGCATCACGGCTATTGGCAAGACCGCGCCAGGCCGCGAATGGTTGATTGAAAAGTTCATCGCCGATGCACTCAAAGACGCGGACAAACACCTTAAAGACCACGTGATTGTGTACGGACCACTGGTTCGTTACGCTGACGAACTGGCCGAGAAACGCTTCCGCCGTGCTGTCCGTGCGAACCTTCGCGCCGACGACAGCGAAGACGTTTAGTCGCTTGCGTTCTGCCAAGTTCATTGTCATACTGAAGTTATGGCAGAGCTCAGTTATGACGACGTTCGCCGAGCCGCACAGGACGCTATGCGGGATCTCCAGTCAGTTGTCTATGGGCTCCAGAACTCTCACAATGAGCTAAAACGGAGTGTCCAACAGAGCAACCAGTATCAGCTAGGCGATATTCTTTCCAAGCTCCAAGCCCTTCAACAACAGATCAATTCGCTGAACGTTGCCGTTAGAAACACTAATGCGCAACCCGCCTCAATCCACTACAATATTCAGGCGAGTGTTGGCGAGCTGCATCGGCGCCTCACAAGAGTCGAGCAGTTTGTGGAATTGACCTATCAATATTTCGACGCGCTACGGCGTGACGAAGACGAGAATTTTAAGAGCGCTTAGGGGTGCGCCACAATTATGAGCAAGTATCTGCGTATTTTGTATGTCGGTGATATTATGGCGAGCCCTGGCCGAGCCGTTGTTCGGCGGATTTTACCTGAACTTATTGATGAACTTAAGGTTGACCTGACGATTGCGCAGGCCGAGAACGTGACGCACGGCAAGGGCATGAGTCCTACGCATATGCGTGAGTTGCAAGAGGCTGGTGTGCAGTTCTTTACGGGCGGCAACCATACAATCGAGCGCCCTGCGATCCGCCCGCTGCTTGAGGACCCTGCCGAGCCGGTCATCGCGCCAATCAACCAGCCTGGCGTCGAGCCGGAGTGGGGTGTCAAGGCAGTGAGTACGCCACATGGAATTGTGCAGGTCATCAGTCTGCTGGGCACGGTCTTTCCGAATATTAACGGGCAGATGCAGAATCCATTGCAAGCTATGGATGCCATCCTAGCCAAGACGCCTGGACCGTACGTCGCGCGCATCGTGAACTTTCACGCCGACTGGTCCAGCGAAAAGCGAGTGATCGGTTACTACTTGGACGGCAAAGTCAGCGCTGTTATTGGCGACCACTGGCATGTGCCGACCGCCGATGCGCTTGTCCTGCCCAAGGGCACGGCCCATATCACCGACGTTGGCATGGTCGGGACACTTCACTCGTCGCTTGGCGTGAGTGTCGCAACCATCATTGACCGTTGGCGAGATGGTGTCGCTAACCGCAACGACATCGCTGAGCGTCCACCGTATCAGTTCAACGCCGTCCTTATAACTGTTGATACAAAAACTGGACTGGCTCGTTCTATTGAGCCAGTCCAGAAAATTGTTGAGTCGCTATAGCCTAGATGCCAGGAATGGCAGCCATTGACTCGGCTTCGCTTTCTAAGCGATCGCCTTCGTCTTTGCCAGCCTTGCGGTTCTTAAGCACAACGATTGCGACGATACTTGCGGCAAGCGCAAAGCCAATCGCAGCCAGGAAGCCCTGCTGGAACCCATGCACCATTGCCTCAGGCAAAACTGCTGGGTTGCCGTGTGCGGCAGCCATTTTGTCGTTGGTCGCCTGAGTCGAGATAACACTCAGGACAGCAAGGCCAATCGCGCCACCAATCTGCTGTGCAGTGTTAAGCAGACCAGAGACCAGACCGGACTCCTTGTGGCTCACGCCGCTGGTTGCGATGACCGTAACCAGAACGAATGTAATAGCCATACCAGATGCCATCAGGACGATGCCTGGCAGCAGGTCAAACCAGTAGTTGCTGTCCAGCGGCAGGCGCGATAGCCACAGAAGGCCGGCGCTCACCAACAGAGGTGCAGCAATTAGGAATGGTTTGATCTTAATTTTGGTAACCTTGCTCGACAGAACACCAGCGATCAGAATGACCACAGCCGTGAACGGCAAGTTGGCGATACCGGTCTGGGTTGGTGTGTAGTGGAGCATACCTTGCAGGTAAATCGACAGGTAGAAGAACATGCTAAACATTGCAGCTGGCAGCAGTACCTGCATGAGCGTACCACCGGTAACGTTGCGTCGTTTAAAGATGCTCAGGTCGATCAGCGGGTGTTTGACCACACGCTCGTTGATGTAGAAAGCTGCCAGCAGAACAGCCGCCAAGACGAATGTCCAGATGACTTCTGCTGAACCCCAGCCGTGCTTTGGCACGAGCTCAAAGGCGTAAACTGCGGCGATCAAACCACCAGTGATGGTTAGCGCGCCAGTGTAGTCCACCTTTTGCTTGCTTGTTGGCAAGCTGGCTGGCAAGTACTTTGGAGCCAGCAACAGAACGGCGATGCCGATAGGGACGTTAATAAAGAACGTCCAACGCCAGTCGACGTACTGTGTGAGCAGGCCACCGAGCACCAAGCCCAGCGCGCCACCACCACCGGCGACCATACCCCAGATACCAAGAGCCTTGTTGCGCTCGGGACCTTCCTTGAAGATCGTGAGCACCAAGCTCAAAGCAGCTGGTGACAACAGCGCACCACCGAGACCCTGGAGGGCACGGAAGACGATGAGCTGTGTTGGGTCCTGAGCGAGACCGCCCAAGAGTGACGCAATCGCGAAGATGCCCGTACCTACCAGCAGCATCTTGCGACGACCAAATAGGTCGGCAAGGCGGCCACCGAGCAGGAGGAACCCACCAAATACCAGCGCATACGCGGTTACAACCCACTGAAGATCAGCGGCGCTTGTAAAGCCAAGAGTGTGCTGGATGGCGGGGAGGGCAACGTTGACGATGGTAGCGTCGAGGATGACCATAAACTGCGCAGTCGCGAGCAATGCAAGCGCCAGGCCTTTATGTTTTACCTTTTCAATCATTGTTTCTCCTTAATTTATTTTCTTGAAGCACCAAATAGGTAGTATACATAAATATTTGAAGTCTTCAAGTATTTACAAAATCTAGTATAATGTAATTGTTATGGACATCACCGCCGAGATTATTTGCCAAGATATGATGTCGCTCCTCGGGCGATTCAAGCAAGAGCTTGCACGCATCGCCGACGAGCGCGGACTCACGCAAGTTCAACTTGCGGCTATTTATATGGTTCACCAACATGTCGAGCTGGCGATGGGCAAGGTAGCCAACGTGCTGCATTGTGACCCATCTAACGTGACTGGCATTGTTGACCGGCTCGTGAGCCACCATCTTGTTACTCGCCAAGAAAACCCCGCCGACCGCCGCGCCAAGACGATTACTCTTACCGACGAAGGCCACAAAATCGTCCGCGAAATCATGGACATCCTACCCGACCGCATGGGCTGCGACCGCCTCAACGCCGCCGACCGCCAGGCGCTGCATACTGCGGTGAAGAAGATAGCTTAGTTCCTCCAATAGAAAAAACATCATCGCAATTGGATGATGTTTTTTCATGGTCGGGGTGAAAGGACTCAAACCTTCGACCTCTCGGTCCCAAACCGAGCGCGCTATCAACTGCGCCACACCCCGATAGGTGTTAATCAAACAGAATTATACTTGAAATTACCCCTGTGCACAAGAGTGTTGCAAAACGGACCAACCTCGGCGTAGGCTAAGGAGTATCTCGGGGATTTAAAAAGTGAAGGTGAGTGTATGGGATCGTGGAGTAAGGACGATGTTACGGTTTTGCTGCCGTGCTATAACGAGAGCGAGCTAATAGCAGATACGGTGAGGTTCTATAAGGCTAGAGGGTTTAGTAACGTATTGGTTGTTGATGACGGCTCGGTGGACCAGGCATCTCACACGGCAAAAGGAGCTGGCGCCACCGTGGTCCGGAACGTGGCAAGTAATGGGTTTTTCCTCACTACCTTGCGAGGGCTATATCACATAAAAACTAAAGCCGTATTGATAATCGATCCCGACGTCGCCCCCAACCAGGAGAGTCTGGACGAATTCCTCGAGTTTGGGTTCCTTGGGAATTATGGCCTTCTCTTCTCCCAGGGAACGACTCGGCGATGGCGCAATGTGACTACCTACTTGAAGAAGAAGTTTGGAGTTTTCGTCTCTGATCCTAACTTCAGTGTCGCCTTTATTAATGGCGAGACGCTAAGCGCAGTTAAGGCCGGTCATAATATGACCGAAAAATATTTGTATTTTCATCTGATTGCATATGCGATTGAGTTGAAGCAGAAGATTGGCGCCTACAAGATTATTTATACGAGTCCCTATCATGGCGAGCCCTATTATCCGTCTCTTATCTCAAAACTTTTAGGGCGAACATTTAGGCGCGAGGATGGTTATGGGCAGTTCTTTAATTACGCCTTTCCAGACCTAGAGGCAAAGAAGGCCTGGCAGAACTTCTGGGTGGCCACGGCTGGTGCGGCTGTCGGTGCAATACTTACTTTGATCGCGCAGCTAATCCTGAATTGGCTCGGTATTAAGAAATAGCGTCTACAACGAACCAATAACTTCGCAAAAGTCCTCTGGGTATTTGACCTTCAGGAGCTTGGCGGCTTTGCGCGGCTCGAACCAGTCGAAGGCGATGTGCTCGTCGGAGATGCGAATGTCGCTGCCGTCCAGGATTTTACACTGGTAGATCCCCAAGATAAGTCCGACGGAGTCGTCGCCAACAGGTATGCGGATGTTGGACATGACCATTGCGAGCGGCTTCACGTCCTGGATTTCGTCGATAGAGATTTCTTCGGCGATTTCGCGCTTGAAAGTCTCTTCGATACTGTCGCCCTTTTGCACGCGCCCACCAGGAAGGTCCCAGTAATCAGCTTTTCCGTGCAGCTTGGCGGGGTTAACTTTCAGCAGCAGAATCTTGCCCTTGCGGTCGCGGATTAAACCTTTGATGCCTAGGTGGTACGACTCTTCCATTACTTGGTCGCCAGGAGTTCGATAACGTTATCGGTGTTGTCGGAAAGTTCGGTTCGCATGAAGTCGACGTAGAGTTGCTCGTCGTATGATTTGACGTATTCCACGGTGAAGCCGGCTGCGGTGACGTAGTCGCGAATGGATTCCTCGGTGTGGAAGTAGCGGCTGTAGCTGTAGGTTCCGCCGGTCTTGTTGTCGATTGCGGTGTGGGTGGTGAGGTGAGTCTCTGGGTCGTATTGTGCCCCCTCGGCGGTTGCGTCGGGGCATTTGGTTGAGCGGACGACGACGTAGAGCTTGCCGCCAGTTTTGAGCACGCGGTGGAGTTCGAGCAGCGTTGACTCGAGCTTTTCTTTTGGAAGGTAGTGCAGGACGAGGCGTGCGTAAACATAGTCAAAGCTTTCGTCGGCGTACGACAACGGCTCGGAGACGTCTTCGACTTTGGTTTCAATCTGTTTGTCGA